>NZ_JABDMV010000075.1 GCF_013001275.1 Flaviramulus sp. | reverse complement strand
TCTCCGTTTGAATTTATAAGTTCAATTCTTAAAGTTTCGTATGGTGATCTATTTTTAATTGCCTCTTGAGCATCATCTACGCTGTATATTTTTGTTTCATTAATTGAAGTAATTATTGTGCCTTTTTTAACACCATTTTTAATCCAATATGATTCATAATCATTATCTAATTCAATTATTTTCACGCCGTACGGGGCATTTATCTTATTTAATTCTTCTTTTTTCGCGTTTTTAACTCTACCAACAAGGGGTAATGTATAGGTTTCATTTCTAGTTAAAGTTACGGAAACAGTTTTTAGTTTGCCATTTTTTGAAATGGTAAGGTTTACAATATCTCCGGCACGTCTTGCACCAATATGTCCTGTTAAATCAGCAAATCGGGATACCTTAATATTATCAATTTCTTTTATAATATCTCCTTTTTTAATACCCGCTTTTTCTGCCCCAGAATCTTCAATTACACTGTCAACATAAATTCCTTCGGTATCTCGAACACCTAATTTTTCTGAAAAGGCACTATTTAGAGCTCCTCCGTTAATACCAAGAATACCATTTTGCACATTTCCGTATTCCATAATATCTTCAATTACTCTTCTAGCAATATTGCTAGGGACCGCAAATGAGTAACCAATATATGATCCTGTTTGAGAAGAAATAGCCGTGTTTATACCTACAAGTTCGCCATTAGTATTCACTAATGCACCTCCAGAGTTACCTGGGTTTACTGCAGCGTCTGTTTGTATAAAAGATTGTAAATATTTACCTGTAGGGTCTAAATTTCTAGCTTTTGCGCTAATTATACCTGCGGTTACAGTGGATGTTAAATTAAAAGGGTTTCCAACCGCTAATACCCATTCACCTATTTTAGCATTATCAGAATCTGCAAAAGTCACATACGGTAAATTTTCATCAGCATTAATTTTTAGTAATGCGATATCCGTTTTAGAGTCAGAGCCAACTATTTCAGCTTTATAAGTTTTATTATTATTCAATGTAACTGATAGTTCATCAGAATTATTAATGACGTGATTATTTGTTATAATATAACCATCAGCATTGATTATAACGCCTGACCCGGTGCCCATTTGAGAGCGTTGTGGACTTCTACCAAAAAATAAATCTTGAAATGTCATTTGCCCAGAACTTAGAGTCACGTTTTTTACATGCACAACAGCATTTACCGTGTTTTCTGCTGCAATTGTAAAGTCAGGAGCTTCACCATAGTTCAATAAATTCGCAACATTATTAGTGGGTAAAAATGTTGAATTCGCATTTGTACTTGCAACAATTCCTGGTTTTTCTTCTTCAAGAAACAATTTATAAACGCCTAAAGTAAAAATACCACCGATTGCCGAAACCAATATTAATGTTAAAATCTTCTTCATAATATCTGTTTAAGTTTTTATTATTAACGATTAAAATTAAATATTTATTGAATGAATTATTCAACTTTAACGACTATTTAACAATCACTAAAACGATTTTATATTTATATATTTGTGCATTATTATGACACAGGCATTTTATAAATATCAAGGAACAGGAAACGATTTTGTGATGATTGATAATCGTCATCAATCATTCGACAAAAATAATACCAAACACATTGCATTTTTATGCGACCGACGATTTGGCATAGGTGCGGATGGCCTTATTCTATTGGAAAATCATGCTGAATATGATTTTAAAATGGTGTATTTCAATGCGGATGGTAATGAAAGTTCCATGTGTGGAAATGGTGGGCGATGTATTGTGGCTTTGGCTAAACACCTTGGAGTTATAGAAAAAAAGGCTGTATTTGAAGCTATTGATGGAGTGCATCATGCGATTATTGAAAATGATGTTGTTAAGCTTGAAATGCAGGATGTAAACATGATTGAAAAACACAGAAACCATGTTTTTTTAAATACGGGCTCACCGCATCATGTACAGTTTGAAGACGCTATTGATAATTTCGATATAAAAACGAAAGGAGCTTCAATAAGATATGGAGAACCATATAACGAAGCAGGTAGTAATGTGAATTTTGTAAAAAAAATATCTGATGACACTTTTAGAGTGCGAACTTACGAACGCGGTGTGGAAGATGAAACTTTGTCATGCGGTACAGGTGTTACGGCCGTTGCTATAGCGATGCATTATACAGGTGAGACCGATAACAAATATTTGAATTTAGATGTTGAAGGCGGAAAATTACAAGTATCATTTGATAAAGAAAATGAGTCTTACAAAAATGTTTGGCTAATTGGTCCTGCTAAATTAGTTTTTAAAGGTAAAATATGATAACTCTAAAAGGCAAGAATATTTATTTACGCGCTTTAGAGCCAGAAGATTTGGATTTTATTCATTCTATCGAAAATGATGAGACTATCTGGGAAATAAGTAATACTCAAACACCATACTCTAAGTTTTTAATAAAACAATACTTAGAAAATGCACATAAAGATATTTTTGAGGTGAAACAATTACGACTTGTTATTTCAAGTTATGATGATGTTGCGCTCGGAATGATTGATTTGTTTGATTTTGACTTTAAAAACAGTAGGGCAGGTATAGGTATTTTAGTAAAAGAACATGACAATAGATTAAAAGGATTTGGAGCGGAGGCTTTAAAGTTATTAATAAACTATAGTTTCACTCATTTAGGATTACATCAGTTATACTGCAATATCTCAGAAGAAAATAAAGCAAGTATGAAACTTTTTACAAATCAAGGATTTGAGGAAATCGGACTTAAAAAAGACTGGTACGTCGTAAATGGTTCCTACAAAAATGAATATTTATTTCAGTTAATTAACAATTAAATGTATATAAAAAAAATACTTATTGCTATAGTAATTATAGGACTTATAGTTGCCGCTTTTTTTGCAAATTTTGTTTATAAGGCGATGCTAAAGCCCAATACTGCTTTTAATAATGAAGTGGCTTATGTATTTATTCCTTCAGATTCCAGTTATGAAGAAGTGCGTAATCAATTAATCCTGTTATTGGATGATATTGATTCTTTTGACGACTTAGCTGAGCAAAAAAAATATTCAACTAATATAAGAGCTGGAAAATATGCTATAAAAAAAGGGATGACTAATAATGATATTATTAATTCTATCCGAAGTGGTAATATGCCAATTAAAGTATCATTTAATAATCAAAATACTTTAGAAAAATTAGCAGGAAGAATTTCAACGGAAATAGAAGCAGATAGTATTTCGTTACTATTGGCAATGAAAGACGAGGCGTTTTTGGCAGATAATAATTTCAATAAAGCCACCGCCTTAGGAATGTACTTGCCAAATAGTTATGAGTTTTTTTGGAATACTTCGGCCGAAAAGTTTCGAGAAAGGATGCTAATAGAATATAAGCGATTTTGGAATGAATCAAGAATTCAGAAAGCAAATGATATTGGTTTGTCACAAAATCAAGTAATCGCATTGGCATCTATTGTTTATGAAGAGTCAAAACAAGCTAGCGAGCAACCACGCATTGCTGGCGTGTATATGAATAGGTTAAGAATAGGAATGCCATTACAAGCAGACCCAACCTTAAAATTTGCTGCTTATCAACTTCCTGAATATAAAAACACGATAATAAAACGTGTTTTAAATAAGCATAAAGAAATTGATTCACCTTATAATACATACAAAAATAGAGGGTTGCCTCCTGGGCTAATTGCTATGCCAGATATTTCGGCGATAGATGCTGTTTTAAATTATGAAAAGCATAAATACTTATATTTTGCAGCTGACGCCAAAAGATTAGGGTATCATAAGTTCGCAAAAACTCTTGCCCAACATAATGTGAATGCTAGGGAATACCATCGTTTTTTATCATTACAAGGCATAAATAAATAGTGAAATACCGATTGGTAAATCATATTATATTAATTGCTTTATTACCAATTCTTTCCTTTTCCCAATCTAAACTAGATTCGTTTTTAACTATTAGTGATTCATTAAATAGGCCTAGACGGAATGCCGTTGCAATTACCGAAGCTACTGTTGGAAGCGTGACTCTTATTGGCTTAAATCAACTCTGGTATTCAGATTTTGAAAGATCAAAATTTCACACTGTTAATGATAATGAGGAATGGTTGCAAATGGATAAAATCGGTCATGTTTTCACCTCTTATCAACTCGGGAAGCATGGAGCGCAATTATTAAACTGGAGTGGTGTTAGCAATAAAAATCAATTAGTATATGGTGCTACCTTGGGGTTTACATTTTTAACTGCTGTTGAGGTTCTTGATGGGTTTTCAGAAGAATGGGGTTTTTCATGGGGCGATATTTTGGCAAATGGTGCAGGAACAGGATTGTATATCGGGCAAGAATTACTTTGGAATGAACAGCGAATTGCCTTAAAGTACTCTTTTCACCAAACAAGATATGCAGAAAAGAACCCTGAAAAATTAGGAAAATCGTTTTTGGAGCAAATTTTAAAAGATTATAATGGACAAACATATTGGTTGAGCTTTAATTTGTCTTCATTTTTTAAAAATAGTAAAATTCCTAAATGGCTTAATATTGCTTTAGGATACAGTGGTGAAGGGATGGTAATGGGACGGAAAGATGTTGACAATCAACTGTTGACAAGTAATTCAAGATATAGACAGTACTATTTAAGTTTTGATGTAAATTTGAATGGAATTAGTACAAATTCAAGATTTTTGAAGTCTATTTTTGATGTTTTTAATATGATAAAAATACCCTTTCCAACTTTAGAATTAAATAAAAATAAAGGTACATTTCATCTATTCTACCATTAAAAAAATAATGTAAACGTCTAATTTTGATAGTATTAAAAAAAAGCGTAATTTTGCACGCTGAAATTTGAAGGTATATTTATTTTATAATATGCTGAAAAAATTTAAAATTATGGTAAAAAATATTGCAAGCTATATCACAATAGCACTTACAATATGTGTACTATTAAACGTTTCATTTCAGAAGGATGAAAAAATTGATTTAAGTAAGTATTCTACTGACGGATTAAGCTTAAATTATACTGTTAATGATGATGTCTATGAAGATAATAATCTTTTAGCGTCAAATAATTCTTCAGACTACCAGTATTCGCCGTTTTTAGGTAAATCATTTGTCGGTTTTAAAGAAGCTCTTGCATTTAAAGAATCTGGTGGAAATTATTTTTCAGTTAATACTTATGGTTATCTAGGTAAATATCAGTTTGGCGCTTCAACTTTAAAGATGATAGGAATTCATAATCCTAATCAATTTTTAAAGAACCCTAAATTACAAGAAAAAGCATTTATAGCTAACGCTGCTCGTAATAAATGGATTCTAAGAAGAGATATTAAAAATTTTGTTGGAAAACGAATTAATGGAATAATAATTACTGAATCTGGCATATTGGCTGCTGCTCATTTAGCTGGTCCTGGAAGTGTTAAAAAGTATCTTCGAAGTTATGGTTTAGATAATTTTGCAGATGGTTTTGGTACTACTGTACATAATTATATGAAACGTTTTTCTGGATATGACACTTCTTTTGTTAAACCAAACAAATTAGCTAAGGCAGTTTAAGATTTAGCTTTTATAAATAATAAAAATGGTAGGTCTTTTATGAAGGTCTACCATGTTTTTTTTCCATAAATAAGCAGATTGAGTCTTAATAAATTCTGTAGAAAGCGTTAAATCGCAAGCCACACAAACGTTTGTGTTATTATCGAGATTGTTTGCTAAATCTTCAAGCATTTTATTATTTCGATATGGAGTTTCAATGAATAGTTGTGATTGATTCTGCTCAAAAGATAAGCGTTCCAATCTTTTTATCTCATGTTTCCTTTCGCCTTTATCAATTGGAAGGTAGCCATTAAAGGCAAAACTTTGTCCGTTCATACCCGAACTCATAATCGCCAATAAAATGGATGACGGGCCAACTAAAGGAACTACTTTTATGTTTTTTTGGTGCGCAATGTTTACTATATCTGCTCCAGGATCTGCAACTCCAGGGCAACCAGCTTCAGATAGTAAACCAATATTTGTTCCATGTAAACATGGCGCCAGATAACTTGGTAAATCGCTTTGGTCTGTAAACTTGTTTAAAGTGAATAATTTTAATGCAGGCTGTGATTTTTCTGGACAGATTGCTTTTATAAAACGTCGAGCTGATTTTTCATTCTCAACAATAAAAGTGTCTATTAAATCAATAGTGTTTTTTACTGTTATAGGCAATACTTCCAGCGGGTTGTTCTCGCCCAATGTTGTTGGGATAAGGTATAATTTACCAATAGTTGAATTCATTTTATTAATTTTTCAGCTATTTTATTACAAGCTTCATCTAACATTGTATAAATATTCTCAAATCCTTCATTGCCGCCATAATATGGATCTGGCACATCATAATTTTGATTTGGATATACTTCATTCAAAATATAATTTACTTTCGCAATATCGTCAGCATTTCTCGCTAATTTTATAACATTTTGAAAATTAGATGCATCCATAGTATAAATTAAATCAAATGTGTCGAAATCTGAAACGGTGAACTGTCTACCTTTAAGATTGGAGATGTTTAAACCGTTTTTTTTCGCAATGGAAATTGATCTAACATCGGGAGAGCTTCCCATATGATAATTAGCGGTACCCGCCGAATCGACAATAAAACTATTTTCAGGAAGTTTTGATTTTAAAATACCTTCGGCTAGTGGAGAACGACATATGTTTCCCAGGCAAACCATTAGTATTCTAATCATTTTAAATAAAATTTATATCGAAAGTTTTTTGGAAATATCTTCAACATATTTTCTGAATTGTTTATCAGTAGAAGATAAATTATTTACCGTTTTACAGGCATGAAGCACAGTAGCATGATCGCGTTTCCCAATTTGAGAACCAATACTGGCTAATGAAGCTTTAGTGAATTTTTTAGCAAAAAACATGGCTAATTGACGCGCCTGTACTATGTGGCGTTTTCTTGTTTTAGATTGTAAAGTATCTACATCCATTTGGAAATAATCAGAAACTATTTTTTGAATATAATCGATGGAAACTTCTCGTTTTGTGTTTTTTACAAACTTCTCAACAATAATTCTGGCCAAATCAATTGTAATCTCTTTTTTATTGAAAGAAGATTGGGCGATTAGTGAAATTATGGCGCCTTCCAATTCTCTAACGTTCGTTTTGATGTTTTTAGCAACGTATTCAATAATATCATCTGGCATTTCAACACCATCACGATAGAGTTTGTTTTTTAGTATAGAAACACGTGTTTCGAAATCCGGATTTTGTAATTCTGCTGATAAACCCCATTTAAAGCGAGATAGCAAACGCTGTTCAATATCTTGCATATCAACAGGCGCTTTATCACTTGTTAAAATTACTTGCTTGCCATTTTGATGTAAATGATTAAATATATGGAAGAAAACATCTTGCGTACCGGTTTTACCTGAAAGGAATTGGACGTCATCAATAATTAATACATCTATAATTTGATAAAAATGGATAAAATCATTTCTATTGTTTTTCTTTACGGCATCAATATACTGTTGTGTGAATTTTTCGGCCGAAATATATAAAACAGTTTTTTCTGGGTATTTATCCTTTATATCAACACCAATGGCATGTGCTAAATGTGTTTTACCCAAACCAACCCCACCAAATATTAATAATGGATTAAATGATGTTCCTCCAGGTTTTGCGGCAACAGCTAATCCTGCACTTCGTGCCAATCTGTTTGAATCTCCCTCTAAGAAATTTTCAAAACTGTAATTAGGATTAAGTTGCGACTCAATCTTTACGTTTCTTATACCTGGAATAACAAACGGATTTCGTAATTCTGGGTTTTTATTATTGAATGGAACGTCAACATCTTGAGATTTTAAACCACTTCTGTTGGCACTTGGAATTTTTTCTGTAAAAGGTTGTTTATTGCCATACGTATTTTCCATTTTAATAATGTAAACAAGTTTGGCTGTTTCTCCTAGTTCTTTGGTGAGTGATACTTTAAGGATTTTTACATAATGTTCTTCAAGCCATTCGTAAAAGAATTTACTAGGTACTTGAATGCTTAACGCATTATCGGTAAGCTTAACTGCGATTATTGGTTCAAACCATGTTTTGTATGCTTGCGGTTGAATATTATCCTTTATGAATTCTAGACAATTATTCCATACCGATTGCGCAGTTACACTCATGCTATTATTTTGTTGGTCTTAGTTAGTTAGAAACTTATGAAAAATTGACTTTTTCATCCCCCTATTTATTGTGTGACAAATATGTGAACAAAATTCTTAAAAAAAAAATCATTTGCTATTGAATTTATAGTTTTTTTTCCTCATGTTTAGCCCATCACCGAAACTACAAAAAAATATTCAAATAAACTTATGAAAACCGACCAAATTCAAATTAGAGTGAGATATGGCGAGACAGATCAAATGGGAGTGGTATACCACGGTAATTACGCACTATATCTTGAAATGGGGCGTATTGAATGGTTGAGAAAACTGGGGATTTCTTACAAAATAATGGAAGAAAACGGAATCATGTTACCAGTAGTTTCAATGTGTTTAAACTATAAAAAATCAGCGGGTTATGATGACGTAATTAATGTAAAAACTCAACTAAAAAATAGGCCAACTGCAAAGATTGAATTTGATTACGAAATCACTAACGAAAAAGGTGAAATTTTAACAACTGCGAGTACTATTTTGGTATTTATTGACATGAAAACTAAACGGCCCGTTAAGGCACCAAAATATATTTTGGATCTTCTTGCAAAATAATTTATACTTTTTTAATGTCGATTTCGTAAAAATTATCAAATATTTCAAAAATTGAATCTGCTTCATTTTTTCTAACAGAAATATTGATTTGACAATCCAATTCAAGCTTCTGATTTGTGATTCTTAGATTTTTCTCTTTAATCACACGCATAACTGTATTCATGTTTTTGTAATCAAAAGTGATTAAAAAGGCTATGTTAATTGTGCGTATTATAATTTTTGAAGCATCTAACGCAAGTTGTGCTCCGGTTTTATAAGCGTTTATTAAACCTCCAACACCTAATTTAACACCTCCAAAATAACGTACAACTACAACTAAAACATTGGTAACTTCAAAAGATTGAATTTGTCCATAAATTGGCATTCCTGCGCTATTACTGGGCTCGCCATCATCATTTGTTCTGTAGGTAATTGCTTCGGTGCCAATTTGATACGCATAACACCAATGCCTAGCTTGGTGGTGTTGCTTTTTTAGGTCTTCTAAATGGATTTTTACATCATCTTCGGTAGTAACTGGAAATGCATAACCAAAAAATTTAGAGTTTTTATCTTTAAATAATACTTCTTCCGATGGTTTTATTATGGTTTTATAACTATCGCTTTTCATATATTAAAATAGTTATAAAAACAGTTCTTTTTTAATGGTAAACAAATCAACTATATCTTCAGTTTTATTATTGATATGCCATGTTTTAATTTTTAAAGTTTTTGCCGAATTTATATTCTCTAGACTATCATCTATAAAAAGGCATTCTTCTGCTTTGAGATTATTATTGTTTAAAACAAACTCAAAAACATCTTTATTAGGTTTCACTAAATTTATTTCATGTGAAAGATAGAATGCATCAAAACATTTTTTAAATTCTTCATAAAATGAAACATGCTCTTTTATATAATTAATGTGAAGTTGATTGGTGTTGCTCAATAAAATTAATTTATATTTTGAAGACTTTTTTAAAGTTTTTAAAAAGTCTAAACGCTTTTCAGGAAAATCTTTCAACATAAAATTCCAAATATCAATAAGATCTTCTTTTGATAATTGCGGGAAGTTTTCAGTGTAAAATTCAAGTAATTCATCTGTTGAGATTAATCCTTGCTCATAAAAACTATTAAACCCATTCATTTCTTCGGATAATGATTCTATTTGAAATGTTTCTAAGGCATGTTTATGTGCGCTTGCAAGATTCAAATTAATGAATACATTACCAAAATCGAAAATAATGGTTTTAATCATTCGTGTAAATTTTAAGAGTATCAGTAATTATATTTTCTTCGGAAATTAGCCTTCCTTTTAGTTGAGGTGCTTTTACGCCTTTTTTAAATTTTACCATGCCTTTAAATACTCTAGCTTCATCCCAAAGATTTTCATCTATAAATGTTTGTAGTGTTCGAGTTCCGCCTTCAATAATAATGGAGTTAATATTTTTTTGAAATAGTAAATCACAGATTTGTTGTGCTACATTTTTTGAAAAATCAAAACTGTTTTTTGAAACTAAAATAGTTTCAGCATCAGCATTAAAAACCGCATGTTTTTTAGAAAGTTTTTCGTTTTTATCAATAACTATCCTAATTGGGTTTTTTCCAATCCAATCCCTTGTCGTTAAACGAGGGTTATCTTCAATCACAGTGTTTGTTCCTACTAAAATCGCTTGTTCTTCCGCTCGCCATTTATGAACCATTTGTTTAGAAATCTCATTTGTAATCCAAACTGGTTTTGTTACATATTTAGATTCAGGAGCAATAAAACCATCAATCGTTTCAGCCCATTTTAAAATGATATATGGACGCTTTTTATTATGAAATGTAAAAAACCTTTTGTGATGCGATTTACAGTCTTTTTCTAAAACTCCAACCGTAACTTTGCAACCTGCTTCTTCTAATTTTATTATTCCTTTTCCTGAAACCTCGGGGTTATCATCGATGCATCCTATAATTACATTAGGAATTTGATGTTTCACAATTAAATCGCTACAAGGAGGTGTTTTACCAAAATGTGAGCAGGGTTCTAAAGTCACATAAAGCGTTGCTTGTTTTAATAAATTTTTATCTAGAATAGAATTTATGGCGTTAGCTTCAGCATGGCTTCCTCCATATTCACTTGTATATCCTTCACCAATAATTTTATTATTACAGGTAATAACGCAGCCTACCATGGGGTTTGGTCTAGTAGCTCCTAGACCGTTTTTGGCAATTTCAATACATCGTTTTATGTAAGTTTCGTGCTGGGTCAAATTTAAATCTTAATTTTTATATCTTCTGTTGTATCTATTAAATAGCTGTAATAGAAACCAAAAGTGCTATATTTTATATCTCCTTTATATTGCACTTTTACTTTCTTACTAAAAAGACTTCCAATTATACCACCAATGCTTTTATTGCTAAATAAACTATCCATAGGCACTTTTGTTTTTAATGGTATAGTGAATTCTTTTTTAGCGGGCACTTTAAAACTTTCTGTAGAAATGGTAGCCATTTCATTATCGTTAATAAAAACTTTTATATCATCGGCTTTTAAGTTGCCACCAATATCGTTATGATTTATAAATAAAGCGTCAGCTGTAATAGTAATAAATTTTGAAGATGATTCTAATACTTTTATATTTTCTAAACCAATAAACTTTGGTTTTTCATTTACAGAGCAACTCGATAATAACGCAAATATTGTTGATAAGATTATAAGCTTTTTCATTTTAGTTTTTTGCTAATTAACGTATCTTCACTTATTCAAATAAAGTGAATTAAGTGAGTAAAGATAACATAGTTATTCGAGAAATTGAACCTCAAGACAATGCTCAAATCGAGGAAGTGATAAGAGGATGTTTTCATGAGTTTAAAATCCCTTTAGAAGGTACAGCATATTCAGATGATGAAACACCAAAAATGTATGAGTCTTACCAAAACGAAAACGACGTTTATTTTGTAATAGATGCTAACGGTGAAATTTTGGGAGGTGGTGGTGTAAAGCCGTTAAAAGATTTTGAATCTAAAGTTTGTGAGATTCAAAAAATGTATTTCTCGCCTAAAGTAAGAGGCAAAGGGTATGGAAGGGAGCTTTTTGAAAAATGTATGAAGTCTGCAAAAAAATTGGGGTACAAACAATGTTACTTAGAATCTGCATCTCAACTTAAAGCAGCCATACATATTTATGAAAGTTATGGATTCAAACATTTAAAAAATGCACTAGGGAATACCGGACATTATTCATGCGGCGTTTGGATGATAAAAGATTTATGAGATTAAAAGATATTCAAAATACATTTCATCAAGAACTAGATGTGCTTTATTCAAGTGAAGAAGTAGATAGCTTTTTCTATATGTTAATTGAGTCTTATTATGATATTTCACGACTCCAGTTAGCAACAGATTTAAATTTAAAAACCAATAAACCTGAGGAGATATTAAAATCCTTAGCTCTACTGAAAAAACAAAAGCCAATTCAGTATATTTTGGGTGAAACCGAGTTTTACGGCTTGGCATTTAAGGTAAACGAGCATGTTTTAATTCCAAGAACAGAAACCGAAGAATTAGTAGAATGGATTTTAAAACAATCAGATAAATTAAAAGAAACAACAATTTTAGATATTGGTACGGGTAGCGGTTGTATTGCTATTTCACTAGCTAAACATTTACCAAAAGCAAAAATATTTGCATTAGATGTTAGCGAAGAGGCGTTACATATTGCAGAGCAAAATGCAAGGTTTAACGGTGTTGAAGTGGAATTTATAAATAAGGATATATTTTCAATTAGTAAATCTAAACTAAATACTAGTTTTAAATTTGATATAATAGTATCAAATCCACCATATGTTAGAGAACAGGAGAAAATATACATGAAGGCTAATGTGATTAATAATGAACCACATTTAGCACTCTTTGTGAAAGATGAAGACCCGTTGCTATTTTACAAGGCTATTTCAGAATTTGCAGTACATAATTTATCGAAAAACGGTTTGCTGTTTTTTGAAATAAACGAATACCTTGGAAATGATATGATTTCATTGTTAAATAATAAAGAATTTAAAAATATTGAATTAAAACAGGATATCTTTAAAAAAGATAGAATGATAAAAGTCGCGTTAAATTAATGAATTCGGTTAAACAACATATTGAAAATCTCAGAAAAGAACTGCGAGATCATAATTTTAAATATTACGTTCTTGATAGTGCTACAATTTCAGATTACGATTTTGATTTAAAACTTAAAGAGCTACAAAATCTTGAAGCCAAGCATCCAGAATATTTTGATGCTAATTCACCAACACAGCGAGTTGGAGGAGAAGTAACGAAGAATTTTGAGACTATTCCGCACGAGAATCGAATGTATTCTTTAGATAATTCTTATTCCAAGGAAGATTTACAAGATTGGGAGGTTAGAATTAAAAAAATAGTGGAAGGTGATATTAATTACACCTGCGAATTAAAATATGATGGAGCGTCAATTAGTTTAACTTACGAAAACGGAAAACTTGTAAAAGCGCTAACCCGAGGTGATGGGTTTCAAGGCGATAATGTCACGGCTAATGTAAAAACTATAAAATCAGTGCCCTTGCAACTAAAAGGGGATTTCCCGCCTAAATTTGATATTAGAGGTGAAATAGTCTTGCCATTCGATGGTTTTAATAAAATGAATGAAGATCGTATTGAAATTGGCGAAGAACCATACAGGAATCCTAGAAATACAGCATCCGGAAGTTTAAAGTTACAAGATAGTTCGGAGGTTGCTAAACGTCCGCTGGAATGTTTACTTTATAATTTAACGGGAACTAATTTAGGTGTTAAAACACAATTTGAGAGTTTAGAAAAAGCTAGACAGTGGGGATTTAAAGTTCCTGAAGCGGCCAAATTAGTGAGCTCCATAGATCAAGTTTTAGAATTTATAGACTATTGGAATGAAGAACGGCATAAATTACCTTATGAAACCGATGGCGTGGTTATAAAGGTAAATAATTTGCAGCAACAAGAAGAATTGGGATATACTGCCAAGGCGCCACGTTGGGCAATTGCGTATAAGTTTAAGGCGGAACAAGTTTCAACCAAATTAGAAAGTATTACATATCAGGTTGGGCGTACCGGTGCAATTACACCAGTTGCTAATTTAGTGCCTGTGGAGCTGGCAGGAACTACTGTAAAACGGGCATCATTGCATAACGCAGATCAGATAGCGAAATTGGATATTAGAGAGGGAGATGTTGTCTATGTTGAAAAAGGAGGGGAGATAATACCTAAAATTCTTGGTGTAGATATGACTAAACGTCCAGCGAATTCTCAATCAACCAATTACATTACGTATTGTCCAGAATGTAAAACCGAGCTTATTAGACAAGAAGGTGAGGCACAACATTATTGCCCAAACTATAATGGCTGCAATCCTCAAGTAATTGGACGTATTCAGCATTTTATTTCCAGAAAGGCCATGGACATAGAAGGCCTTGGGGGTGAAACAGTAGCGCTTTTAGTTAATGAAGGATTGATAAGTAATTATTCGGATTTGTATGAATTAACTAAAGAACAGGTGATTCCGTTAGAACGGATGGCTGAAAAAAGTGCTGATAATTTGATTGAAGGTATCAAAAAATCAAAAACAATTCCTTTTGAGCGTGTATTGTATGCTTTAGGAATTCGTTATGTTGGGGAAACAGTAGCTAAAAAATTAGCGAAATATTTTAAAAGTATTGATGTACTAGCCAAGGCCACAATAGATGAATTGATAAATGTAGATGAAATTGGGATTAGAATCGCGGAAAGTGTAGTTGCTTTTTTCTTGTCAGAGGATAATAGTTTTATGATAAACAGGTTAAAGCAATTTGGAGTGCAATTAGAAATGTCGGCAGAAGAATTAATTGGAAAAACGAATATCTTAGAGGGGCAATCGATTGTTATTTCTGGGGTTTTTGAATCTATATCAAGAAATGAGTTAAAAAAGCTAATTGAAGATAATGGAGGAAAAGTAAGTAGCTCTATTTCTTCTAAAACAAGTTACATTGTTGCCGGAGAAAATATGGGGCCAAGTAAAAAAGAAAAAGCTATTAATCTTAGTATAGACCTTATTAGCGAGTATGAATTCCTACAAAAATTAGATAAAAAACATAATTTTATCGATAAAAAGTAATTTTTTGTCGTTTAATTGTAAAAAAAAATTATATTTGTACATGAACGTTAATTATTGTTATGTACAATTCTAAAATATTAGTTGGTTGTGTTGTTTTATTATATGTCTTTTTTGCATTTTTTGAAGTATTAGGAGAATATAATTTAGCATACCATTTAGATTCGCTTATAATTCCACTTATAACTGTTATTTATTTTTTGTTTGTAAAAAATAAAAGCATCTTATTTATGTTGTTTTTAGTTTTATACTCTGTTTCCGATCTTTTAGGAATAGCGGTAAGGGATGTTTTAGTTAACAATAGTGCATATAGCCATGACCATATCATTTTTGAATACGATTATTATATAGGCAGTATTTTATATATATTGGCGTACTTGTTTTTATTTTTTAAAATAGCTAGTTCACTTTCATTTATACATGTAATCAAACATTATAAAATTCACTTATTAGTCTTATCTATTCTGAATGTTTATTTAGTTTATGTTTTGCAAGTTATTGTAGAGCCCAATATTTATTATGAGTATGAATACGCAGTAGAATTGGTATATAATATCGTAATGCTATCAGTACTTTCATCTGCATTGCTAAACTATTTTTATAGAGACAATAAAAAATCTTTTTATTTATTTATTGGATCACTATGTTTAGTTTTTTCAGAAGTTATTGATATTGCATTCATATATTTATCTGAAAGAAGCTTATTAAATATCTTAGGAACATCTTTAGCATTAGGAGCATTTTATTTCTTTTACCAACAATCTAAGCTATTAAATGAAGAAAATGGAGAAAAGAATTATATGGTATTAGATTAGTAATTAACAATGCTTTCAAAGCGTCTAATAAGTTAAACTATAATCGAAGTACCGCTAGCCGATTTGTTTTTATCTGAATCAAAGTAAAAATCAATTTTCCCTAGATTAATACCATAGCATCCAACCTGATTTACCAACATATTTTTATCATCAATATTCTTAACGATAGTTGGTTTTGGTAAAAAAGTATGCGTATGTCCGCCTATTATTAAATCGATGTTTTTAGTTGCTCGAGCAAGTTTCAAATCACTTATTTTAGTTTGGCTATTCCTATAATTATAGCCCAAATGAGATAAACAGATAATTAAATCACATCCTTTTTCATCTTTCAAAATACGAGTCATATCCTGTGTGATTTCTATAGGGTCTAAATATTTGGTTTCTTTAAACATGCTAGGATTTACCAACCCATTTAATTCTATGCCTAAGCCAAATACTCCAATTTTAATCCCATCTTTTTTAAATATTTTATAAGGTTTAGCATGCGTGTCCATTATAGTATTTGAAAAATCATAATTTGCCGAAACAAATTGAAATTCTGCATGCGGCAATTGTGCATATAATCCATCTATACCGTTATCAAAATCATGATTTCCAATCGTGGCGGCATCGTATTTTAGTTTACTCATTAATTTAAACTCTAATTCGCCTCCATAATAATTAAAATATGGTGTTCCTTGGAAAATGTCGCCAGCATCTAGTAAAAGAGTATTTGAGTTTTCTTTTCTAATAGATTCAATCAAACTCGCGCGTCTTGCTACTCCTCCTAAGTTGGCAATTCTACCATCCTCTGATCCAAAAGCATCAATATGGCTGTGTACATCATTAGTATGTAAAATAGTTATCTTTTTTGTTTTTTCTATTGTTGTAAACGACTGTAGTCCCAAACCACAAAGTGTAACTAATGCGGTTCCAGCTGTTGCTTGTTGTAAAAAGTTTCTCCGTTTCATTATTTATTTAATTTGAATGAATCTGTCATCAATTACTGGATTAATCGTATCTGCTTTTATAAAACTATCGATTATGGCATTCCTTATTTTATAGTTTAAATAATATATAGAGTCGTTGGGTTTAAAAAATGTCATATTATCACCACCATTATATAAATAATCGTTAGTGGCCACATAATAGGTTTTGTTGGGTACAATATCTTTTCCTTTTATTTGCGCTTCAACAACCTTAAAATCTTGATTAAGCGCTAATTTAAGTTTAGATATTGGATGTGCTATTTTTGAATTTGCCAAAAACGCAATTAAACTATCTATTTGCGAACTTTTTAATGCTACAACCACCACACTGTTTTCAAAGGGCATTAATTCAAATGCGGTTCTTTTAGTAACATTCCCTTTTGATAAAATTGAACGAATACCTCCATGGTTTAATAAAACCATATCAATTTCGTTGCCAGTTCTAGATTTAAAAATGGGGTTAGCTTCATTATATATGGCATCTACCATAAAATTTCCAATGGCAGTGTTTAAATCACCATCGGTTTTTGTGAAAGTATTTACAGAATAAGCCAAAACACTATCTAAATCTTTACGGATATTCTCTCTAAATGGCTTGATGTAATCTTCAATTTCAGGATTGACTATTATGGAATCGGTGATTGGTATTTGGGCGCCTACAATTTTTGAAATGTGTAATTTTTGCTTTTTACAACTCGAAAAAATAAAAATATTTAACAAAAATAATAAATATGTAAACCTCATTTATAAAAGTAATTTTTGAAAGTACTTTTGCTACCTTTGTGCAAAGGTTAAAGATAAATGATTTTAAAAGGTTTTAAAGAAAAATCTAATAAAAAGTACTTAAACAAATTACTATCTGAAAGGCATTTGAATGTTACAGATAATATAATTGAAAATTTAGGTGTTATCTTAAATATTGATGAAGTAGATGATTTTGAATTGTTTAGAAATCTTTCAGAATCATTAAAAATTCATCCTAATAAATTAAAAATAATTACTTTTTCAGAAATGAAAAAAGAGAATTTAAATTCTTGGGATTTATGTTTTAATCCTAAAGATTTTGGATGGAGAGGAAATATAAAAAATGTAGAATTACAATCTTTCTTAGACACCAACTTTGATTTATTAGTAAGTTATTATGAAAAAGAAATTTTAGAATTAAAAATTATTACAGCTCGATCGAAAGCTAAATTTAAAGTTGGAATTTTACAAACTGATGAGCGATTAAACGATTTGATAATAAAAACTAGCTTTAAACAATTTGGATTATTTAAAGAAGAAATTTTAAAATATCTGAGTATCTTAAATAAAATAAAGAAATAATGAATAGTAAGTTCCTGGGTACAGGTGTTGCACTTGTAACTCCTTTTAAATCAGATTTAAGTATAGACCACACCGCGTTGGCTAACATTGTAAATTATAATATTGATAACGGTACTGAATATTTAGTAATATGTGGTACAACAGGTGAAAGCGTTACTATAACTAAACAAGAAAAAAAGGAAATTGTTAAAACTATTTCTGATGCAAATAATGGTCGTGTACCTTTGGTATTGGGCATTGGAGGTAATAATACAGCTCTGGTTATTGAAGAAATAAAATCTACTGATTTAAGTAATATTGATGCCGTATTATCAGTCTCTCCTTATTATAGTAAACCAACACAAGAAGGCATTTATCAGCATTTTAAAGCAATTTCTGAAACTTCACCCATAGATATTATTTTATATAACGTACCTGGTAGAACATCAAAAAATATAGAGGCCGAAACGACATTAAGATTGGCTAAAGATTTTGAAAATATCATTGCGATTAAGGAAGCGGGTAACAATATGTCTCAATATTTAGATTTAATTAAAAATAAACCAAAAGATTTTTTAATTATTTCTGGAGATGATGATTTAGCATTAGGTGTTGTTTTAGCCGGAGGAGCAGGCGTTATATCTGTGATAGGACAAGGGTTTCCACGAGAATTCTCAGAAATGATACGGCTAGGTTTAAAAGGAAATGCAAAAGAAGCATACAAACTTCATTATAAGTTAATGGATGTGATTGGTTATATTTTTGAAGAGAACAATCCGGCAGGAATAAAATCTGTTTTTAATGCCTTAAATTTATGTAAAGATACCGTTAGGTTGCCGCTAGTTCCGGCATCAAATAAGCTAAATGAAAAGATTAAAGATTTTGTAAATAATTTCTAGGAGTGTTAAATATTACTTAATCCTTATAATTACTGACGTTAAGCAATTATTTTAGCATTAAAATAATATTTTTAAAATCCATATTAAAAACGTAATTTTGCATGCTGCATCAAAAATCTATGAAGAAGTTTTTTTACACAATAATATTTCTAACAATTTTAAGTAGTTGTAGTGAATATCAAAAAGCCCTTAAGGCTGACGGAGAAGGCGCTTTAGCAACAAAATTTAAAATGGGTGAAGACCTTTATAACGAAGGGAAATTTTCAAAAGCAAATAGACTTTTTGCACAAATTGTACCTAATTACAGAGGTAAGCCGCAAGCTGAAAAATTAATGTTCTTGTATTCTAATTCATTTTACAAAATGAAAGATTACTATGTTGCTGGATATCAGTTTGAGCGTTTTGCTTCAAGTTACCCGAAAAGTGAAAAACTAGAAGAGGCCTCATTCTTGAGCGCTAAAAGTTATTATATGTTGTCTCCAGTTTATACAAAAGACCAGTCTGAAACAAAAGAAGCAATAGAAAAATTACAGGAATTTATTAATTTATTTCCAGATTCAGAATTTGTGATTGAAGCGAATGCGCTTATAAAAGAATTAGATTATAAGTTAGAATTAAAAGCTTACAGCATTGCCAAACAATATGCCGATATTGCTCCTGGATTTACCAAAGATTTTAATGCGGCAATAAAGTCGTTTGATAATTTTCTTTTTAATTTTCCTGGTTCAATATTACGGGAAGATGCTCTTTTTTACAGATTAGACGCTGCTTATAAATTAGCAATGAATAGTATAGAATACAAAAACAGTGTCAACGGAGTTGTTTATTTGAAAAAAGAACGACTTGTAGCAGCGAAAGAATATTCTATGGCATTTAAAACAGCATTCACAAATTCAAAATATATAGAAACCGTGAATAAAATGTCTATTCAGATTGAAGAAGAAATAAAAAATTACAGCACAAAAAGTTAAATATAATTATAATGGATTTAAAAAAAACCAATGCTCCAGTTAATACGGTAACGTATGACAGAAATCAAATAGATGAGCCAACAGAAAACATCTACGAATCTATTTCTATAATCTCAAGAAGAGCTGAGCAAATTAATACAGAAATTAAAAAAGAGCTTATTGATAAGTTAGAAGAATTTGCTACTTACAATGATAGTTTAGAGGAAATTTTTGAAAACAAAGAACAAATAGAGGTTTCTAAATTTTACGAAAAATTACCAAAACCTCATGCTTTAGCCGTACAAGAATGGTTAACTGATAAAATTTATTTTAGAAATACTGAGGAAGATACTCAGGAATAATTTCTTATGAGCATACTAAGCGGCAAAAACATACTAGTAGGAATTAGTGGTGGTATTGCCGCTTATAAATCAGCTTCGTTAGTTAGGCTATTTATAAAATCGGGCGCAAACGTAAAAGTTGTAATCACGCCATCTTCAAAAGATTTTATTACTCCTTTAACTTTATCAACACTTTCAAAAAACCCGGTATATTCATCTTTTACAAATGAAGATGATGATAACGCTGTATGGAATAACCATGTAGATTTAGGTCTATGGGCAGATTTATTTGTAATTGCACCAGCTACAGCAAATACACTTTCTAAAATGGCGAATGGTGTTTGCGATAATTTATTATTAGCCACATATTTATCTGCTAAATGCCCTGTTTATTTTGCGCCAGCCATGGATTTAGACATGTACAAACACGAAAGTACACGTCGTTCTTTTAAAGTTTTAAAAAGCTACGGAAACATAATGATTCCTGCAACTAGTGGGGAATTAGCTAGCGGACTAGTAGGAGAAGGTAGAATGGCAGAACCTGAAGATATCTTAACTTTTATTGAAAATGATATATTAGGAAAGCTTCCTCTAAAAGGAAAAAAAGTATTAATTACAGCGGGTCCAACGTACGAGGCATTAGATCCTGTTCGTTTTATTGGAAACCATTCTAGTGGTAAAATGGGTTTTGAAATTGCTAAAGCTGCTGCAAATAATGGTGCTGAGGTTGTTTTAATTACCGGTCCAACACATCAAAAAGTATCACATAGTTTAATAAATGTAATTCTAGTAACGAGTGCGCAAGATATGTATGATGAAGTACATAAATGCTTTAATATTGTTGATGTTGCTATCCTTTCTGCAGCTGTAGCAGATTTTAAACCAAAAGAAGTAGCATCTCAGAAAATAAAAAAGAAGACACCTACGTTAACTTTAGAGTTAGAAAGAACAAAAGATATTTTGGCCTCTTTAGGAGCCTTAAAAAAGAAACAATATTTAGTAGGTTTCGCTTTAGAAACTAATAATGAACTGGAAAATGCCAAAGCTAAACTAATAAAGAAGAATTTAAATTTAATTGTATTAAATTCGTTAAACGATAAAGGCGCAGGCTTTAAAAGCGACACAAACAAAGTAACATTTATTGATGATAAAAATAATATTACGGAGTTTAAACTAAAATCTAAAGCAGAAGTTGCTTCAGATATAATAAATAAAATTTTAAAAGAAATTGATGCGTAATATATTAATCGGACTTTTATTTTGCATTACTATTAATGGGTTTGCACAAGAATTGAATTGTAATGTCGTGGTTAATGCACAACAAACAGGAAATGAAAATTTTCCCATTTTCAAAACTTTAGAAAAACAGCTTACCGAGTTTGTAAATAATACGAAGTGGACGAATAAAACATTTAAATCTCAAGAGCGCATTGATTGTAGCATGGTAATTAATGTGTTAAATTACAGCGGAGAATCGTTTGAAGCATCAATACAAGTTCAATCATCGCGCCCAGTTTATGGGTCGTCATACAGTACTCCAATTTATAATTTTAACGATAAGGATTTTAATTTTAGGTATTTAGAATTTCAAAATTTAATTTTTAATCCAACACAGTTTGAATCTAATTTGGTTTCAGTTTTAGCTTTTCATGTATATATGGTGTTGGCTTTGGATGCTGATTCTTTTTCAGAAAAAGGAGGTGACGAATACTACAAACAAGCTCAGACTATAGTTAATTACTCACAACAAGGTAATTTTAAAGGGTGGAAGTTGGAAGATGGATTGCAAAGTAGATTTGCGCTTATTGATAATTTATTATCGCCAACTTTTAAAGAATACAGATCGGTAATGCTCAACTATCATCTAAACGGATTGGATGTTATGAGCGATAATGTTAAAAGCGGAAAAAATGAAATTGCATCGTCATTAGATTCGTTTAAAACCATGAATAGTCGGAGACCTAATTCGTTTTTACTTCGAACATTTTTTGATGCCAAGGCAGACGAAATTGAACAAATTTTCTCAGACGGACCAAATGTGAATGTAGCAAGTGTAAAAGAAACGCTTCAAAAAGTGGCTCCGATGCACAGTAGTAAATGGCAAAATATAAAGTTTTAAAACATCTTTTTTTAAAACACAATCCTTATATTTATTTTTCAAATATTAAAAATATTTAAAAGCCTTGTTAACGTCCTTATCTATAAAGAATTATGCTTTAATTGATAACCTTCAGGTAAGCTTTAATGACGGTTTTTCAATTATAACAGGCGAAACTGGAGCTGGTAAATCTATTTTATTAGGCGGATTATCTTTAATTCTCGGTAAACGAGCCGATTTAAGTAGCTTGAAAGATGGTTCTAAAAAATGTGTTATTGAAGCTGTTTTTAATATATCGACGTATAATTTAAAAGCACTTTTTAAAACAGAAGATTTTGATTATGAAGAGCAAACAATCATTCGTCGAGAAATTTTGCCTTCAGGAAAATCAAGAGCTTTTGTGAACGATTCTCCAGTTAATTTAACTAGTTTACAATTACTAGGTGAGCGCTTGGTAGATATACATTCACAACATCAAACCTTGGAGCTTACGAGTAATGAATTTCAGTTTCAAGTTATAGATGCTTTGGCTAATAACTCTAAATATTTAGAAAACTATTCTATCGAATTAAAAGCATATAAAAAACTACAAAAAGAATTAAAAGAACTAAAAGTATTTCAGGCTGAAGCAATAAAAGAACAGGATTACAATACATTTTTATTAAATGAATTAGTTGAAGCGAATTTAATTGATGGAGAATTAGAAACTTTGGAAGCAGAATATGAAACCTTAAACAATATTGAAGGTATTCAAGAAAAACTTACTGAGGCTTATCAATTATTAAACGAAGATCAACTAGGTGTTTTACCAAACCTAACAGTTTTGAAAAATGTATTTCAAAAGCTATCAGGATTTTCATCAAAATATGAAGATTTATACACGCGAGTTCAAAGTAGTTTAATTGAAATGGATGATGTTTTTAGTGAAGTTAATGATTTGCAAGAGTCTTTAGAAGCAAATCCTAATAAACTAGCAGAAATTGATTCTAAGCTTAAAACTTTGCATAATTTGATGCAAAAGCATGTGGCAAAGGATGTTTCTGAATTAATTATTATTAAAAACAACCTTGAAGAAAAAGTATCTATTACTGAAAATTTAGATAATAATATTGAGAAAAAACAATTTGACATTACTGAAAAAGAAGTTGAGTTGAATACCGTAGCTGACACCATTCATAAAAAACGATTGGAGGTTATTCCTGAGCTTAAAAATCAGTTAGAAATTATATTATTGAATTTAGGAATGCCTAATGCACAATTTAATATAGATGTTAAATTAAATAACACCTTTTTTGATAATGGAAAAGATGAATTAATCTTTTTGTTTTCAGCAAATAAAGGAGGTGGTTTTAATGAACTTAAAAAAGCAGCTTCAGGTGGAGAAATGTCAAGAATAATGTTAGCTATAAAATCCATTATGGCAAATTACATTCAATTACCAACTATTATGTTTGATGAAATAGATTCGGGAGTATCCGGTGAAATTTCTAACAAAATGGCTGACATAATGTTGCAAATGAGTAAGAACATGCAGGTTTTTTCAATAACCCATTTACCACAAATTGCTGCCAAAGGACATTCGCATTTTAAAGTTTTTAAAGAAGATGTGAATGATGTTACACAAACAAACCTCGTGAAATTAAATTATGACGAGCGTATTGTGGAAATAGCTCAAATGTTAGGTGGAGCAGAAATGTCGTCATCTGCCATCGCTCATGCTAAAGATTTACTCAATTAATTAGTATATTTGAGCACAATTAATATCAACTTAAACCAACATATAAACCAAAAAGTATGTACAACTTATTAAAAGGAAAAAAAGGAATTATTTTTGGAGCTCTAGATTCAAACTCCATTGCATGGAAAACAGCAGAACGTGTTCATGAAGAAGGTGGAAAATTTGTTTTAACAAACGCTCCAGTTGCTATGCGAATGGGACAAATTAATGAACTTGCTAAAAAAACAGGTTCAGAAATTATTCCAGCTGATGCAACTTCTTTGGAAGATTTACAAAATTTAGTTGATAAATCTCAGGAGATATTAGGTGGCAAATTAGATTTTGTTTTACATTCAATTGGAATGTCAATAAACGTTAGAAAAGGAAAGCATTATACTGATCAGAATTATGATTGGACACAAAAAGGAACTGATGTTTCTGCAATGTCTTTTCATAAATTAATGCAAACGCTTTACAAATCCGACGCCATGAACGAGTGGGGAAGTATAGTAGCATTAACTTATATGGCTGCACAACGTGTGTTCCCTGACTATAATGATATGGCGGATAATAAGGCGTATTTAGAGAGTATCGCTCGCAGTTTTGGTTATTTCTTTGGTCGTGATAAAAAAGTTCGTGTAAATACTATTTCTCAATCACCTACACCTACAACCGCAGGAAGTGGTGTAAAAGGGTTTGATGGTTTTATTGCTTATGCTGAAAAAATGTCTCCATTAGGCAATGCTACAGCTTTAGATTGTGCAAATTATACAGTATCGCTATTTAGCGATTTAACCAAACGCGTTACATTACAAAATCTGTTTCACGATGGCGGTTTTAGTAATATGGGCGTTAGTGATGCGGTTATGTCTACATTTGTAGGCGAAGAATAAAAAATTTTTAAATATTGAAAATCAGCCATCTTTTTAAAGATGGCTTTTTTGTTACTTTTGTGTTATGAAATTACAGTTTTCTTTTATAATTCCTGTTTTTAATCGTCCGAACGAAATTTATGAGCTTTTACAAAGTTTTGTTGCTTTGGAAACAGCAAAACCTTTTGAAATTGTGATTGTTGAAGATGGTTCGACTATACCGTCTAAAACAATAATTAATAATTATAAAGATAAACTCAACATATCGTATTTTTCTAAAAAAAATACTGGACCAGGAGATTCTAGAAATTTTGGAATGCAAAATGCAAAAGGTAACTATTTTATTATTTTAGATAGTGATTGTATTTTACCAAAAAACTATTTAGATATCGTTGAAGACAGCCTAAAAATTTCTTTTGTTGATTGTTTTGGTGGTCCTGATAAAGCACACAAATCGTTTACAAATCTTCAAAAAGCTGTAAATTTTTCAATGACATCATTTATTACAACTGGCGGTATTCGAGGTAATAAAAAAAGCACAATTAAATTTCAGCCCAGAAGTTTCAATATGGGAATTTCCAAGATGGCTTTTGAGGCATCAAAAGGCTTTGGTAGAATTCACCCAGGCGAAGATCCAGATTTATCAATTCGTTTATGGAATTTAGGCTTTAAAACAAAATTAATTCCGGAAGCATTTGTATACCATAAACGGCGCGTTTCATGGCAAAAATTTTATATTCAAGTAAATAAATTTGGTTTAGTGCGTCCCATTTTAAATAAATGGCATCCTTCAACTAAAAAAATCACTTATTGGTTTCCTACAATTTTTTGTTTAGGGCTAATAGTTGCTATTGTTTTTTATTTTTTAAATTTTAAAGGGCTCTTAATTATTTATATTTCGTATTTTATAATAGCTTTTATTGTTGCCTTTTTTTCAACAAAAAACCTAATTGTATCTGTACTTTCGTTAATAGCTATTATTGTGCAATATTTCGGATATGGCCTAGGGTTTTTAAAATCTACTTTTATTGTTTCGATTTTGAACAAAGAACCAGAAACCTATTTCCCACAGCTATTTTTTAATTTAAAATGATAAAAAAACTCAAATCTAAAATTCTATCGTCGATTAAAAACAAACGCATCAATGTGTTTCTTTTGTTTTTAATATCTGCATTTGTCATATTGTTGTTTACTAAATTATCGAAAGAATATACAAATACTTTAACTTTTGAAGTTGAAAAGTTAAATGTACCCCAAGAAAATATAATTTTAAATGACTCTTTAAAATTATATATTACCCTAAAAACGCATGGGTTTAAATGGTTAAATTATTATTTGTCAAAACCAGTAGTTAAAATTGATTTTGATAAGGATGTTTACAAACGGGAGGGCGCGTTTGTTTGGAATAAATCTAAGGCTTTTTTAAATAATACGCAGTTTGATAAGCAAGTTGAAATTCTTAATATTTCGCCAGACACTTTAACTTTTAGATTTGGCGTAAACGCAATAAAAAAGGTGCCTGTAACTATTAATGCCAATTTAAATTTCAGCCCTGGTTATAACAATTCCAGTGAAATTGTATCTGATCCAGATTCAATCGTTATTGTAGGTCCTAAGTCTGAAGTTTCAAAAATTGATTTTTTAGCAACCGAAGAAATAACTCTTAATGATATAAGACTTAATTTAGAGGAAATCGCTAAATTAAAATTACCCAAAAATCAAAGTAATTTAAATTTCTCAAATAATGATGTTATTTTAAAAGCTGAAGTTGAAAAATTTACAGAAGGTACTCTAAAAATACCAATAACAATTATAAATGCGCCAAAAGAACGGACAATTAAATATTTTCCGAAAAAGGTAACAGTTTCGTATTATGTTAGTTTAAGCGATTATAAGATTATAACAGCTAAAGATTTTGAAGTAATTTGTGATTTTGATAAGATCAATAACAATCAAACGATATTAATTCCTGAGTTTGCTAAAATTCCAGAGCGGGTAAAAAACGCTAAAATTAGTCAAAAACGGATTGAATTTATAATTACAAAATGATTATTGTAGGACTTACAGGTGGCATAGGGAGTGGTAAAACCACCGTAGCAAAGCAATTTAAGCATTTGGGTATACCCGTTTATATAGCTGATGATGAAGCTAAAAAACTGATGCAAAAATCTAAAATAATTAAGCGAAAACTTATTCAATTATTTGGTGATAAAGCATATATAAATAATAAGTTAAATAAGTCATTGATTGCTAATATAATATTTAATGATGCAACGTATTTAGAAAAAATGAATGCTATAATTCATCCAAAAGTTACAAAACATTTTGAAAAATGGGTTTTAAAGCAAGAAGCTCCATACGTTATTAAAGAAGTTGCTATTTTATTTGAAAATGGAGGGGATAAATATTGTGATTATATAGTCACGGTTACGGCGCCAAAAACATTAAGAATCGAGCGATTATTAGCACGAGATAATACAACACGGGAGAAGATTGAGGCTATTATGAATAATCAATGGCCTGATGAAAATAAGATAAAAAAATCAGACTTTGTGATTAAAAATACCTCCCTAAAAAGCACTCACAATCAAGTAAATAGGATACATAAACAACTACTTAAAAAACTTTCTCATAAATAAATTTTAACATTTTTGTTAATGTAAGGTTAAAAGGTAGGACTCCTAAATGTTAAAATGTTAATTTTGAATGATGAGCAAAAGAATATTCATCGTACTTATAATATTAATGAGTTTATCACTTGTTGGTATTATCTCTATTCAAGCTTATTACATAAACGATTCAGTAAATAATGAAAAGGCTCGTTTTAAATCTAATGTGGTTACGGTATTAAATAACGTGTCCAATACTATTGAAGAAAATGAGTTTGAAGCATATTTCGCTGAGTATTTAAGTCTAGATAAAGAGAAAAAACTTGATGAAGATGCTGTTTCTCAGTTGCTAATTTATCGAAAAAATAATAGCACCAAAGAAACGCTCATTTATAAAAGTAATGTTTTAGAAGAAAACTATAAGTTATCTTCTTCGCTCTTTGACATTGGTTTAGATAGTCTTGATATAACAAATATTATAGGAAATTCTAGCACAGAAATTTATAGTGATCTTGGATCGACTGATATAGATTTAAAAAGTCCTATTTCCAATATCATTCGAAGTGGTACCATTGATGAAGCACAAAAATTAAATTTCAAGAAAAATTTTAAAGAGGTTTTTAAAATAAAACCTATTTACAAACGTGTTTCTGAAAAGCAAATAAGAGAGTTGTTGTCAGAGAAATTAAAAAAATATGGCATCACTATCGATTTTGAGTTTGCCATTTATAGCAGTGATTTAGCTACTAAAGTGCGTAGCGAGAATTTTGAAAATATTGAAAGTTCAACATTTGGAGTGCCAATTTTTTATGACGAAAATAACCGGAGCTTATATAAGCTCCTCGTGAATTTCCCAGATGATAAAAAGTTTATTTTATCATCTAATTTAGGAATGATTTTACTGTCTGTAATTTTCACGTCCATTATTATACTTGCTTATGCAAGTGCATTATTTCAGCTAGTAAAACAACGTAAAATTTCTGAAATAAAAAGTGATTTTATAAACAATATGACGCATGAGTTTAAAACACCAATAGCAACAATTAATCTTGCTTTAGATGCCATTAGAAATCCAAAGGTAATTGATGAAAAAGATAAAGTTTTGCGTTATCTTACTATGATAAAAGAAGAAAATAAAAGAATGCACGCTCAAGTAGAGAATGTATTAAGAATATCCAAATTAGAAAAAAATGAATTAAATATAAGTAAGGATAGAGTTAAATTGCACGACTTAATAGAAGATGCTATAACTCATGTTGAGTTGATAGTTGAAGACAGAAAAGGGTATATAAAAACATTTTTAGAAGCTGATAAATCGTCGGTTTTAGCTAATGAAACTCACTTTACCAATGTAATTGTAAATATTCTGGATAATGCCATTAAGTATTCCCCAGATGCACCAAAAATTGAAGTATATACAGAAAATGTTGGAAACAGTATTTTATTAAAAATAAAAGATTATGGCAGTGGCATGAGTAAAGCTGCTGCTAAAAAAGTGTTCGAAAAATTTTATAGAGAGCACACTGGAAATATTCATAACGTAAAAGGTCATGGTTTAGGATTGGCCTATGTTAAGAGAATGGTAGAAGACCATCAAGGTCATGTATCAGTTGAAAGTGAAAAAGACAAAGGGAGTACGTTTATTGTAAAACTCCCACTAATATCGTAACTATGGAAGAGTATAAGAAAAGAATTTTATTAGTAGAAGATGACCCTAATTTTGGAACCGTTCTTAAAGATTATTTGATGATGAACGATTATGAAGTTACCCATGCTAAAAATGGAATGGAGGGCTTCGAAAAATTTAAGAAAGACGATTTTGATTTATGTATACTAGATGTAATGATGCCGTATAAAGATGGGTTTACGCTAGCTAAAGAAATTAGAGAAAAGAATAAAGATGTACCTATTGTGTTTTTAACTGCTAAAACGATGAAAGAAGATGTTTTAAAAGGTTATAAAGTGGGTGCAGATGATTATTTAAATAAACCTTTTGACAGCGAGGTATTGCTAATGAAAATTAAGGCAATTATTCAGCGGAAGGCGACAGAAACCATTTCTGATAGTAAACAATTTGAATTCAAAATTGGTGGTTTCGATTTAAATTCTAAATTACGTTTCTTAAAATATAACGGGGGAGATGCTGTGAAGTTATCGCCTAAAGAAAACGAATTATTACGTTTATTAGCGTTACATGAAAATGATTTAATGCCTCGTGAATTAGCGCTTACAAAAATATGGCGTGATGATAATTATTTTACATCTCGAAGCATGGATGTTTACATTGCAAAATTACGTAAGTACTTAAAATTGGATCCAAAAGTAGAAATACTTAACATACATGGCGAAGGTTTTAGATTGGTTGTAAATACTTAAAATAAGACGAAGTTAAATTAAAAATCCAGCTAAATGCTGGATTTTTTTATATTAATATTTATCAAAATCATCGAGGGCAAATGCTTCGTTAAAAGTAGATTCATCTATTGTATTACTTTCAGAAGAATCATAATCAACCAAAATTTTCCAACTTCCATTTTCCTTTTTTAATAGTACATGAAATTTCCCATAATAAGATTTTTCGTTAGGTGAATCAGGATATATCGTTAATTTGTAAATGCCTCGTTCTGATGCTGTTTTGTCGTTGCAAATACGCTCCAAAAATCTAAATGAAATTGTTCGTTTTATAGATTGATTTGTCCACCTAGATTTATAACCATCAATATACACGGCTTTACTTTTTATACTTTTTGAATCGCCGCTAACTCGCACTAAATCATCGCAATGTAAGCTCGAAAATAATTCATAATCTAATTCTTCAAATGCTTTAGTAAAGTTGCTCCAGATGTCTATATTAATAGCCTTTAAATTTGTAGTGTTCTGTGAAAATGCATTTATTCCGAGAAACAGAAATACACTAATAAATACTGATATTGCTTTCATGTTTAAATGATTTAAACATTAAGATAAGAAATAAATTATATACGTTTGGATAACCATTCTTTCAACTCGTAAAAATTTTGAGGAGCCACACCATGACCAACAGGAAATTCAGAGTATTTGTGTTTAATGTTTAAGTCATTTAAAAAAGGTACAGTTTGTCTCGCCCAATCTACTGGAATTACTTGATCTACACTGCCATGCGAACAATAAAAATTTAAACCAGAATAATTTTTGTTTTGTAAATCATCTGGAAGAAGGTCTTGATTTACATAACCACTTAAGGCAATAACATTTTTAACTTTTTCTGGATAAGTTAAGGCCAAGGCATAAGCTAATATGCTACCTTGACTAAAGCCCAAAAGTGTTATATTGTCTTTATTTACTCGATAAGCTACTGTAACTTCATCAATAAATTTCATAATTAAATCCCGAGATGCTTTGGCCTGCTCATTATCACTCCATTTGCCTTTTTCGGCATCGAAATTTATTGCATACCAGGCATTGCCAAAAGGTTGCATTGCAATTGGTGCTTTAACAGAAATAATAAAAAGTTCTTCTTGCAACTCGTTTGCAAACGAAAATAAGTCGTTTTCATCGCTTCCATAGCCATGAAGCATAATTAATAACGGTGCATTTTCTTTTAGGGAAGATTCTCTTATAATATGTTGTAAGGATAGAGATGTGTTTGTCATTTAGTTACCTAGATTTGCGAATAATTTTTGATAAAAAGCTCCAACAAGTGGAACTGATTGCGTTTTTCTTCCAATCGCATTTATAAAGCCATATATAAAAAGTACAGCAAAAAATATATAGAAGCTAGATGTAACTAACCAACTATCAAAACTTCCAATAATGTACCCTAACGCCCAAAAAGTTAACCAGAGGCCTAAAGATTGCCTAATATGAAAACTTGCGAAGGCACTTTTTTTGTGATCTTCATTATTCAAAAAATAGGCAATTATAACACCGAAAATTGTGAAATAGCTAATGATGGCATTATTGCGTCCTTTTTCAATATCTTCTTGAGTCATAATAACTTAATTTAAAGCTACTTTTTTATTAGCTATTATACCGTAAACTTTTCCTTTTAAAATTTCATTTTCAAAAATGGCATTTTTTGATTTTGAAATGAAATCACTTTTTGAAAATGTATATTTTATATCCGGATTAAAAAGGGTTATATTTATTTGCTCTCCAATGTTTATTGATGAGTTTTCAAAACCAAATCTAGTTTTACCTTTAGTTAAAACATCTATACTCTTTTTTAAAGTAAATATGTTTTGAAGAGCGCCAAAAGCGCTTTCTAAACCAATAGTTCCATATTCGGCATAATCGAACTCAACTTTCTTTTGCTCCACATCAATAGGTGTGTGATCGCTTGTAACCATATCGATAGTACCGTCTTTTACGCCGTCAATTAAAGCATCTACATCTGTTTTGGTACGTAAAGGTGGTAATACTTTAAAATGAGAATTAAAATCATTTAAAGATTCATCATTAAAATATAAATTGTGAATGGCAACACTGCAGGAAACATCTAGTTTCTTCTTTTTAGCTTCTCTTATAAGCGCGACAGAGGTTGCTGTTGAAATGGTTGGGATATGTAATTTACCGCCAGTATATTCCAACAAAAACAAATCACGTGCTACCTGTAAATCTTCTGCCAAATTAGGTATCCCTTTTAAACCAAGTGAAGTGCTTGTTATATTTTCATTCATAACACCATTACCGGATATTCTGTTTTCTTGTGGAAAAGAACAAACTAAACCTCCGAAATTACTCGCATATTGCAAAGCAATCTTCATCAAATTAGGATTTGAAATAGGTTTTTTATAATCATAGAATGCTACGGCACCTGCTGTGTTCATATCATAAAGTTCGGCTAAATCTTTACCATTACTTGCGGAAGTTAATGCACCAATTGGCAGCAATTTTACAATATCATTATTTGATTTGGAATTTATAAAAGTAATATCGGCATTTGAATCTAATACAGGATTTGTATTTGGGTTCAAAGCTACAGATGTAAAACCAGAAGCCGCAGCTGTTTTAAGTCCGTTTTTTATAGTATCTCGCTCTTCATAACCTGGCTCACCAAAACTAACGCTGCTATCAAACCAACCCTGCGAAACATGCAGATTGTCTAATTTAATTTCTCGATAATTTTTAGGATTCTTTATAGATTTAGAAACCGCTGTAATTATACCATTTTCAATTAATATATCTTGAGTAGTAGTATGAAAGTCACTCTTAGAATCTATTATGGTAGCAGATTTTATAATTATGTTCATTTAAAAAATTTTAAGATGAGCATTTCAATAATTAATAACGCCAGTGCAAAAATAACAAACCATTTCCATAGCTCGTTAACTTTTGTCTCGCTTTTTATAATATCAAAAACTTCAGATATAGAATTACTTTGAGTTATCTCATTTAAATTTGACAGATTTTCATAAACCAAATCGCTTTCAGACCTATCATAATTATAACTTACATTTTTAATTGTTTCATTTTTGTTATTTATGGAATAAGTCGCAGCCTTCGTTGGACTTTCCAAGGTGTTAATTAGTACTTTATGATTAAAATATTGTTGCTTCGGAATAATCGAAATCTCATCACTATTGAGCGATAAAACAGCATCTTGATCCAATTTTGTTTCCACTTCATAGGTATTGTCTTTTCCAATATTATAATATAATTCAGGTATTTTAAAACTCTGTTTTGCTATATTATATAGGGTAGGAACAATTAATGGTGAATTTTTAAAGTTTGAGTTGTTTTCATTTAATGCCGATGAAAACATAAACAGATTATTATTTTGACCTAAGAAAATCTTGTCGTCTTCATATTGTAAAACTGGCGATATATTGTTGGCTGCTAGGTTATAATACTGATTAACTTTTGGGTATTGAAAATTACTTACTTGTTTTTCAAAAACTCCATTATTATATAGTGGATTCGAATATTTTATTTTAGTTATTCGTTTTTCTGATTGAATTAAATCACCAATACTTAATCCGTAATTAGCTAAAAATGAATTGTATGAGTTTGTATTTATATTAGTTGACGGAATTACGATTAACGAACCTCCTTGATTAATAAATTGTTTTAAAATAGTATTTAAAGCTACCGAAATATCATTTATTTCATTTAGTACAATTAAGTTTTGTTTGTCTATATTATTATAATTTAATTGACTTTCAGTAGTTGATGTATAATTAAATTCTGAGTCCGGGTAGATGCGTTTTAAAAATGTATTATCATTTGCATTTAATGCCAATACATTAATTTTAGAAGCGCGGTTTAAATTAAAATACAGGGTATTATCAAACTCTAAATTAGCATCATCGATAGTTATTTTTCCATTAATAGTTTGGTTAGCTGGAAGTGTAAATATAGTTTCTGCCTTTTTATCTATCGCGACAGATGTTTTTGCTATAAGTTTGTCGTTATTATATAATGAAATGGGCATATTTTCTGATGGAATCCCGCTATTTTTCAATTGTACTTTTAATTCAATTGTATTTATAGAAATATTAGATATAGATACACTATCAATCGCTATATTATTAGTGTTAACGGGTTGTAATTTAACCAAATGAAGTTGGGTTAGAGAATCTGATTTTATTTCAAAATCTGACATGTTTTTTTGAAAATCGCTAATGAAAACTAAGTTTTTTATTGTCCCAGTTTTGTTTTTAAAAGCTGTTTTACATTTTAAAAAAGCAGAATTTAATGTAAGTTTGTTAGAGGAATAATTAAGTTGCAATAATTCGTTTTTTAAAGATTTTAAAGTTGTATTTCTGTATATATAATTGTTCGTAATAATAGATATTTTTTCTTCGTTAGGAACATTACTTATAACATCTTGTATTGCACGTTTAAAAAGCTCGCCTTTATTCCCTTTTGCCTGCATACTAAAGGAGTTGTCTAGGTAGATCACAGTTTCTTTTTCAGCTTTAAATGTATCTGTTTTTGACGTAAATGGTTGAGCAAAAGCTAAAACAAGAGCAGCTAAAAGCAATATTCTTGTGCATAAAATAAACCATTTTTTAATACGGGAGCTTTTTCTAGTTTGAAGTGTTGCTTCTTTTAAAAAAGCAACATTTGTAAAGCTAACTTTTTGAAATTTACGTAATTGGAATAAGTGAATAATAATAGGAATAAGCAGTAGAAGTAAGGCGTAAAGAATTTCGGGGTGTTTAAACTGCATTCCTTTTTAGATTTGTCAAAGCTACATATTTTTTTTAATTAACAGAAAAAAATATAACCTTCTATAGGTTTCATATTTAGGTTTTGTATATAGTTTTTAATTTCTTGCTGCGAGTTTTTATTGGCAACGGTTATTATACTTTGAGAATTTTTTATTTTTTCTAAATGATTGAAAGGTTTTAATATTATTCCGTAAATATCGCGCCCTATTTTTTTTGGATTATCGCAAATCCATTCAAATGGGATATTCTTCTCAATTAATATTTTAGCAATAGTTTTTCCTTTAGTTCCGGCGCCCCAAATAAGAAGAGTTTTCTCAGAATTATAATCTAATTCTAAAAAATAATCTAGTTTCAAGGGTATAAAATGATTTACAGCATAATGCACATGAGTTCGTGATGTACGTGTGTTATAATCACGCCAATCGTGTAAAATATCTTTACAAGGAATACATTTTAGGTTATTCTTGTAAAACCTAAAGGCTAAATCGTAATCTTCAGGGTATCTTTCTGGATTAAAAGCATCACAAGCAATTAAATCTTCTTTATGAATCATCCAACATGGTGATGGGATTACACATTCTTTATAAATTTCAGAATAATTGTATCCAGTTTTTGTTAATGCATTTAACCATATTTCGTAATTTTTATAACCAGATTTAATACCGGCTTCAGAAAAATAATTAACCAACCCAATGGCAATATGGCCTTTGCCGGTTTTAATTAAATTATTTGCAAGAATTTCTAGTTTATTTGGACGCATCAAATCGTCACTATCCATACGTGTGATGAACTCACCTTTGCTATGTTTTAATCCTAAATTAAGGGCATCTATAATACCGTTTCCAGTATTTTTTAAAAGTTTTATTCTGTTGTCATTTTTAGCAAATTTTTCCACTATTTTATAGCTATTGTCGGTTGAGGCATCATCAACAATTATTAACTCCCAATCTTTATAAGTTTGGGTTAAAATAGATTTTAAACAATCGGATATAAATGCTTCTGTATTTTTAAATGGAATAAGGATACTTACCAAATTATTTTGCATTTAACGAAGATACATAAATACCGTTTTTAACAAAAAATTAAGAGAATAACATGTAACATAATAGTATTTTCGACGTCACTTAAAAAATAATAAAATCAATTTCATGAATAAAAGAATTCTTACCGCGACTTTAATGATAGGGCTTTTAGTTGCTAGTTGTAGTTCAACAAAAAATGTAACTAACGATTTGGCAACAAGCTTACCTATTGAAACAGCTATTGATTTAGCCAACGTAGTTGATGATAAAGCACCTGTAACTATAAATCCTGGACGTTTTACTATTGAGACTGTAACTTATAGACTTCCTAAAGTAGTGCAAGGCACCTATTCTGTAAGTGATTTTGGAAAGTATGTTGATGACTTTAAAGCCATTGATTACGCAGGAAATGAAATGACATTTAATAAAGTGGATAATAACACTTGGACCATTGCAAATGCTAAACAGTTAGATAAAATAACCTATTTAGTAAATGATACTTATGACGTTGAAAAAGTAGGAGGAATAGGAGAAGAAGTGCCTTTTTCACCTTCCGGAACTAATATTGAACCTGAAAATTACGTTTTAAACTTACATGGTTTTATTGGATATTTTGATTCTTTAAAAAATAACCAGTATAAATTAGATGTTACCGCTCCGACAGAATTTGTAAGAACTTCTGCATTGCAAAATGTAAGTTCGAAAACTAGTGAAGACGGCAAAAACATAACATCAAGTTATATAGCACCACGATATTTTGATATAACCGATAACCCAATGATGTATGGTAATTTAGATGTTGAAGAGTTTGAAGTTGGTGATATAAAAATTGTCTTGAGTGTTTATTCGCCAAATAATGTACATAGTGCAGCATCTTTGAAGGAAACTATTTATAAAATGATGCAAGCACAAAAAGCGTATTTAGGCGATGTTAATACAACATCACGATATGATATTTATTTGTATTTATCAGAAGGAAAAGAAGAATCGCCGAAAGGATTTGGGGCATTAGAGCACCATACATCTACCGTAGTTGTTTTGCCAGAATCGATGAATGAAGAAGCATTAGCTGAAAGTATGATTGATGTGGTTTCTCATGAATTTTTTCATATTGTAACGCCATTAAGTGTGCATTCTGAAGATATCCATTATTTTGACTATGACAACCCAACATTTTCAAAGCATTTATGGATGTATGAAGGAGTTACAGAGTATTTTGCGACTTTATTCCAGGTAGATCAAGGATTAGTCGAAGAGAGTGAATTTTATAATAAAATTATGGATAAAATTCAATTTTCAAAGCGATTAAATGATGCTATGAGTTTTACCATAATGAGTGAGAATATTTTAAAAGCTCCATACAAGGATCAATATTTAAATGTTTATCAAAAAGGCGCTCTAATTGGGATGTGCATTGATATTTTAATGCGTGAAGAAAGTAATGGACAAAGAGGTATATTATCATTAATGAAAGAGCTGTCAAACCAGTATGGCAAAAGCAAACCATTTGAAGATGATAAACTAATTGACGAAATCACCGCTATGACATATCCATCAATAGGCGAGTTTTTAAACACTCACGTTGTTGGAGATACTCCAATAAATTATAGCGAGTTTTTCAGTAAAGTAGGATTAGAGATTGGAGAAGGAAAGGTGGAAGCTAATTACATATTAATGAATGGAGTACCAATAGTTAGTGGTAATCCACAAAACGGAACTATTTTCTTTGTTGATTCTGTTCTTAACAACAGTTTTTGGGCAGAGCAAGGAGCGCAACCAAATGATGTAATTAAATCTATTGATGGTACCGAATTAACTTTGCAAAATGCAAATAAAGTTTTACAAGAAGTATTTATGTGGAAACCAGGCAAAGAAATTGAAGTAAAACTAGACAGAGACGGAGAGGAAGTTGTAATTAAAACGGTTACAACGCAGGCTTACACAACGGGTGAAGGAATCATGGAAAAGAAGGACGCAACCGATGCCGAAAAAGAGTTACGAGAAGCTTGGTTAAAAGGATAAATATTGAGTGAATTATAAAATTTAAGACTGATAAATTAACTTAATTTATCAGTCTTTTCTTTTTCGAGATTAACATTGAGATACATTAACCTCAATAGCATCTTATTATTTTTTATTATATTTTGCGGCTTTTCCTTTAGATAATGAGTTGTTTATAAACTCGCGTATATCATCATTAGAAGAAATTAAATCATCTTTTCGCAAGTACATCATGTGTCCGCTTCTATACCCTTTAAAAGTAAATCTATCTTTCATTTTACCACTTGGGTCAATTTGCCACATGGTATACTTTGCTGCAAAATAAGTTGTAGCACCATCATAATATCCTGATTGAATAAGAACTTTTAAATATGGGTTTTGGGCCATGGCTTGTCGTAAATCTTCGCGAGTATTATCGTTACGTCTATCCCATGGATGCACATCACCGAACATATTATATTTCACATCTGTTTTAAAGTTTAGATGCTCTCGAATATAATAGTTTATTGCTGGAGTAAAAGCGTGATTCCACATAGTCAATTCTGGGCTATAATCCGGTGAACTTCCGGCTTCAGTTTTATCAATCCCTAAATATCTAGAATCCAAACGTCCTATGGTTTGTCCAGTTTCATCACGTAATAATTCTTTCCAGAAAAAGCTAGTTGGAATGTCTAAATTATGCTGTAAAATTGACTTTTCTGATAGACCCGAATAGTAAGCCATTTTTTTTGCTACAAATTGTTGTTCATTAGCAGAAATAAAACCACCTTTTGCTAAAGCAGGAATTAGGAAATTAATTGTAAAATTTTCTACTTCGGGTAAAATTTCTAATAAATCTTTTTTCTGTAATTCTGAATTTAAAACATTTTGATACCAAGCTGCTGCAGTAAAATAGGGCAGGTTTAGTGCAGAATAAACAGGTTGCGAAGTTCTATATAGTTTATAGTCTGCTGGAGACACTAATATAACGCCGTTTAAATACATCCATTGGTTATTTTGTAACTCTTTTGCTAAACCCATCACACGAGTTCCTCCATAACTTTCACCAATAATATATTTTGGAGATTCCCATCTACTTTTTCTAGAAACAAATGTATTAATCCATTCAGCCAAATATTTAATATCAGCATTAATACCAAAAAAAGTTTCTCGTTCTGGTAAATTACCTTCTTTATCTTCAACCATTCTAGAATAGCCAGTATTTACTGGGTTTACATAAACAATATCTGCAACATCGAGAATAGAATTAGGATTATTTCTAACGCCATAGGGTTGGATTGGATACCCTTCATCATCCATATGTATAACTTTCGGTCCCGTATAAGCTACATGCATCCAAACTGATGCCGAACCAGGACCACCGTTAAACGAAATAAGTATAGGTCTATTCGCTTTATCCTTTATGTCCGAACGCTCATAATATGTATATTGAAGTGTCGCAATAGGCTCATCTTTACTATTCCATACAGGTTGTGTTCCTGTACTGGCTGTATATGAAATGTTTATTCCTTTTATAGTCGTACTATGGTTAGTTATTACGATAGTATCAATCGGAATTTTTCTTTTTTGTGAGAAAATTAATAAGGAAGAAATTGATAATAATAGAGTAAAACAAAGTTTCATATAATTGAGATAAAAAAATTTAAACAGTAAGGCTAAAGATAAATAAAAGAATTATTAAAACCCTTCAAAAACACCTAAGCCAAACAAAGCAAAGTCATATTTAACAGGGTCGCTATTATCAAATTTTCTTAAACTAGTGTCTAGTTCTTTTAATGCCTTGGCGTCATTTTGTTTTCGTTTTAAAAGCCCTAATTTTCTAGCTACATTTCCGGAATGTACATCCAAAGGGCAAGATAATTGAGATGGAGAGAGGTTTTTCCAAATACCAAAATCTACTCCAGCATTATCATCTCGTACCA
>NZ_JABDMV010000045.1 GCF_013001275.1 Flaviramulus sp. | reverse complement strand
ATATAAAATGCTGCTAAATAAAATAATGGAACTTGGATAAATTTGGTAATCATCAAATAATTGAAAACTTACCGAACTACCTAAATTAGTTTGTAAATATTGTACCGCTCCCAAAAGAATATAAAGTGGGGCTAAGCCTATTTTTTTTCTAAGTCTAAAAAGTAAAAGTATACTTGAAGAAATTAGTAAAAACTCTGCAATTAAAATAATGTAAATATTCATGTAATATTCAGTTCCGTAAATTAATCCCTTGTTAAGCTAAAATAATTAATAGAAATTATAATAGATACTAATTACCCTTTTAAATAATAGTTTGTTAAAATATAGCTAAAGTGAACGCGTATAAATCCAATTAGATTTAATAAATGGGATTAAAACTCCAAGAAAACTATAAAACAAATAAATTTAAGATAACAAATATATTGAAAAATACGGTAGGACTTTATCACTATATATATTTTGAAGGCACTGTTTTTAAAGCCTTTATAATAAATAAAGCTTAAAAGGAATTGGCATTTATACTATTACAATTAACCCTAAATAAAAAAGAGAAGGCTAAACGCCTTCTCTTTAAATTTTTTTAAAGTATGAACTAAGATTTTCCTAAAATCCTAAACATTCCTGTACCGCAAGTTGGGCATTTACCTTTCATAGCTTTTCTACCATTTTTCATGGTAACTTCTGCGCCATCTTTGATTTCTTTTTTGTCTTTACACTTTACACAATATCCTTCCATTACTATTAAGTTTTTAATTATGTTAAACTTTATTTTTTAAATATAAACTATATTATTTGTGAATGCAAATAAAAACAAAAATCTCTTTAATTTAAAAATCGCGATTTCAATCTTAATTTTAACAATTAACAGTGCTTTTTAGCAAAAAAAATGATGCTTCTAACATAAAATTATCCAATTTTCTATAATGCCCCTAAACAAAAAAGCATCCCAATCTTCTTGTTCAGAAAAAAGGAAAGCTTTCCATCGGTTCAACTACGTAAACCACCCTATTTTACTAGGGTCAACACAACTTCTTAGTTTTGCCAAAAAAAGCCCTAATTTCTCAGAGCTTTTAGCAATACTTGCGGTCTGGACGGGACTCGAACCCGCGACCTTCGCCGTGACAGGGCGACATTCTAACCAACTGAACTACCAGACCGTTGCATTATTGCGGTTGCAAATATACATGGCTTTTTTTATATCTCAAATCTTTTTTTGAGTTTTTTAATTTTATTTTTATCAAACAAACTTTTGGCGCTCTATCATATAAGTAGTCAGAATTTTGTTAAACTCTTTATTGATATCTGCCTCTACATATTTAATCTTGTATTGTGCACATTTTAAGCGCAGTGCATCAAAATAATCTTTTACTGCTTTACTGTAATTTTCCTTTATAGAATCTGCATATAAATTAATATGCTCCCCAGTCTCAACATCAATAAATCGTTTAGGAGTATTATCGAAATCAAACCTCAACTCTTTTTCTTTATCAAACACATGAAATAATATAACTTCATGTTTGTTATATTTTAAGTGACGTAATGCCTCAAACAACCTATTTTCATCTTCCGATGTTTGTAACATATCCGTAAATAAAAAAATCATAGAACGTCTATGAATTTTTTCGGCAATCTCATGCAAGTACTTATATGTTTCCGTCTGTTTATTTTGAGGTTTGGATATTACCGCTTCACTTAAATGGTTTAATAACATTTGATGATGACGCTCACTACCCTTTTCTGGCGCGTAATAATCATAGCTATCACTATAAATACTTAAACCTACAGCATCTCTTTGCTTTTTTAAAATGTGCATTAACGAAGCGGCGGCCAATACTGAGAACCCAATTTTGTTTAAGTTATCAATAGCATAAGAATCAGCCGATGGATAATGCATCGAACTACTATTGTCTAAAATAATGTGGCAGCGTAAATTAGTTTCATCATCGTAACGTTTGGTATATAGCTTATCTGTTTTAGCGTATAATTTCCAGTCGATGTGGCGCGTGCTTTCTCCTTGATTATAAATTTTATGTTCTGCAAATTCGGCAGAAAATCCATGAAACGGACTTTTATGCATTCCGGCAATAAAACCTTCAACCACTTGTTTTGCAAGCAACTCTAAGTTTTTAAAACCTTCAGCTTTGTTAAGTTCGTTTTGTAAATTCATGCCGTTTTAAAAGGCTATTTCAACACTTTATCAACTATCCCATAAGCTACAGATTCTTTTGCACCCATCCAATGGTCGCGATTAAAATCCTTCATTACTTTCTCAAAAGCTTGTCCGCAATTGTCGGCTAATATTTTTGCACTTAACTCTTTAGTAATTATTATTTCTTTGGCTGTAATTTCAATATCACTGGCCTGCCCACGAGCACCTCCACTAGGTTGATGAATCATCACACGTGCATGTGGCTGAATAAATCGCTTTCCTTTTTCCCCAGCCGATAAAATTATAGATCCCATAGATGCAGCAAACCCGGTGCATATAGTAGACACATCACTTTTTAAAGATTTCATACAATCATAAATAGCAAATCCGGAAGTAACATAGCCACCAGGGCTGTTTATATATAAATGGATATCTTTTGTTTCCAAAGCATCTAAATACATTAATCTATCTACCACGTGTTTTGCAGACTTATCATCTACTTGCCCCCACAAAAACACTTTGCGTTCTTCAATTAATTTACTATCAATCGCGTCTTGTACTTTTATCTCTTTACTCATAGTTAATTTATTTTTCATCTAAAATAAAAAAAGGTTTGCCATAATGGCAAACCTTTTAAGTTTTCTTTTAATCATATTTTACAAAAGCGCGTCAATCGCATCTGTATAAGCATTCTTTGGAGCAACACCTACTTGTCTTCCAACAACTTCTCCGTTTTGAAAAACTAAAACTGTAGGAATGTTACGTACGCCGTATTTTGCAGCAAATTCTTGATTTGCATCAACATCAACCTTTCCAACAATAGCTTTCCCTTCGTACTCACCACTTATTTCTTCAATAATTGGTCCTACCATTCTACATGGTCCGCACCAAGCAGCCCAAAAATCAACCAATACTGGCTTGTCACTTTTTAAAACCGTTTCTTCAAAAACCGCATCTGTTATTTCTAATGCCATAATATTTATATTTTAATATGTTCTTAATTAATTTTAATTACACAAAATTAGTCAAAATTTTCTCGAAAGCTTACAAGCTTACAATTTGTTTTGTTTATAGCTATATCACTTATGGTTATTTTAAGTGTTATGGCGCATAAACCAGGCTATCCGCTATATCTTTTTTGCTTTTAATTGCAAAAAAGGATGCCGCTTCTATCCTTTGCGCAATGCAGGAATTTAATTCAACTTAAAAACTACATCTTGTGCTTCCAGTTCGCTTATAAGCTCTTGCGATACTTTTACTTTTTGCTTTCTACTTTGCATGCTTAATTTTATTTTTTCTTTAGTATCATAAATCAAAAAATTAAGCATTTGGTTTCCCGGATGCATGTTTAGTAATTCTTTTAAAGCAATTATTTTCTGTTCGTTTAAATCCTTTATATCAACTTGTATAGACAGTTTTTTAGTGTAATTTTCCATCACATCGTGCAGCAACTGGAAATTATTAAACTGTAATCTAGGGTCGCTTTTCTTACCCGTATCTCTATTTACCCATCCTTCACGAACAAATGTTTTTACAAACACAAAACTGTTCTTCATTAAAAAATGTCTAAACTTTAAATACTCTTCACCAAAAATTCTAAATTCAAAACTATCCGTGTAATCTTCAATAGTAAACAAAGCCCAACCTTTACCTTGTTTGCTTACACGGTGTTGTACATCGGTAACTACGCCACCAAAAACAAGTTCTCTATTTACATAAGGCTCCAAATTATTAAACATAGCAATTGTGGCATTGCAAAACGTTTTCATTTCGGTTCTAAAATCATCCAACGGATGTCCTGAAATATAAATGCCAACTACTTCTCTTTCTTTACTAAGTTTTTCCATGGTGCCCCACTCTTCGCAAGGCGGCACTTCAGGTTCGGCTATTTGAACATCACTCGCATCACCAAACAAACTTACTTGAGCAGAATTTTCATTTTCCTGATGTCTTGCGCCATATTTTATAGCCTTTTCTAAAAAGGTAATTCCATCACCATCATTATGAAAATATTGCGCTCTATGCGTGTCTCCTAATCCATCAAATCCTCCTGCCAAGGCTAAATTTTCAAAAGCTTTTTTGTTTGCTGCGCGTAAATCGATACGTTTAGCAAAATCAAAAATAGATTTAAAAGGCCCATCTTTTTTTCTGTGTTCTACAATAGTCATTACTGCACCATGCCCAACACCTTTTATAGCGCCCATTCCAAAACGAACAGCATTATCTTTATTTACTGAAAATTTATAAAATGATTCGTTTACATCTGGCCCTAAAACCGGCAATTTCATGCGTTTACATTCTTCCATAAAGAAGGTAACCTGCTTAATATCGTTCATGTTATTCGACAATACTGCCGCCATATATTCCGCAGGGTAATGCGCTTTCAAGTATGCCGTTTGGTAAGCAATCCAAGCATAACATGTTGAGTGCGATTTATTAAAAGCATAACTTGCAAAGGCTTCCCAATCTTTCCATACTTTTTCCAGAATTTTTGCATCATGTCCATTCGCACTTGCTTGCTCAATAAACTTAGGTTTCATTTTATCAAGTACCGCAATTTGCTTTTTACCCATAGCTTTACGCAAAACATCTGCTTCACCTTTGGTAAATCCAGCAAGTTTTTGAGACAATAACATTACTTGCTCTTGATATACCGTAATCCCATATGTCTCTTTTAAGTACTCTTCCATTGCTGGTAAATCGTACTCAATGTCTTCATCGCCATGTTTTCTGCGAACAAAACTTGGAATATATTCCATCGGTCCCGGACGATACAATGCATTCATGGCAATTAAATCTTCAAAAACCGTAGGTTTTAAATCTTTAAGGTGCTTTTGCATTCCCGGAGATTCGTACTGAAAAACGCCAACGGTTTCTCCTTTTTGGAATAATTCATACGTTTTTTCATCATCGAGCGGAAAATTATCAGGATCTAATAATATATCGTGTTTCGCCTTTACAATTTTAACAGTGTCTTTAATTAAAGTTAAGGTCTTTAATCCTAAGAAATCCATTTTTAATAATCCCGCATCTTCCACAACCGAGTTATCAAATTGCGTTACATATAAATCAGAATCTTTAGCTGTCGCGACTGGTACAAATTTGGTAATATCGTCTGGAGTAATGATAACTCCACAAGCATGAATTCCCGTGTTACGTACAGATCCCTCTAAAGTTCGTGCGAGGTTTACCGTTTCTGCTTCCAAATCGTCACCTTCAGATATATTTAAAAGTTGATTAACTTTTTCTAAATCTTCAGCTCTAAATTTCTGTCCTAATTCCTTTTCACTTAAGCCAAATATCTTGCTCAGTTTAGACATTGTTGGAATTAATTTCGCAATTCTATCGGCATCAAAAAGAGGTAAATCTAAAACACGCGCAGTATCTCGAATTGACGATTTTGCTGCCATTGTTCCGTAAGTAATAATCTGCGCTACTTGATTACTTCCATATTTATTGATAACGTAATCCATCACTCGGCTTCGACCTTCATCATCAAAATCAATATCAATATCTGGCATACTAATACGATCTGGATTTAAAAAACGCTCAAAAAGTAAATCGTATTTAAGTGGGTCAATGTTGGTAATCCACAAACAATACGCCACCACGGAACCAGCCGCAGAACCACGTCCTGGTCCCACTGATACATCCATGTTTCTAGCCTCACGAATAAAATCTTCAACAATTAAAAAATACCCTGGATAACCCGTATTCTCAATAACACTCAATTCAAAATCGAGTCGCTCTATTATCTCTTCAGAAAACTCTTCTCCGTATCGTTTTTTCGCGCCTTCGTAAGTCAAATGACGTAAATAAGCATTTTCACCACGCTTACCACCATCTTTTAAATCTTCTTCACTTTTAAATTCTTCCGGAATATCAAACGCCGGTAATAACACTTCCCTAGCTAACTCGTAAGCTTCCACTTTATCAACTACTTCTTGAATATTACTTATAGCTTCTGGAATGTCTTTAAACAATGACTTCATCTCATCACCAGACTTGAAATAATAGTCTTGATTTTGCATTCCATAACGATACCCGCGACCACGACCAATAGGTGTTGCTTGTTTTTCTCCGGCTTTTACACACAATAAAATATCATGCGCATTGGCATCTTCTTTTTTACAATAGTAGGTGTTATTTGTAGCTACTACCTTAACATTATGTTTTTTAGCAAGCTCAATCAAAACGGGGTTAACACGTTTTTCATCTTCTTGATTATGTCGCATTAATTCCACATACAAATCATCACCAAAAACAGATTTCCACCAGAGCAACGCTTCTTC
>NZ_JABDMV010000157.1 GCF_013001275.1 Flaviramulus sp. | reverse complement strand
CAGGTTACAGGCTAAACCTGGCAGCTCGCCTTGCCCTCGTTAATTTTTCCTGCAAGGCAGGAAACCCAACGCTGGGCTCGCTGCTAAGTCAAAACAGAATCATAGCCAAAACCGTTGTAAAACATTTGGAAACACAATTGATACATAAAAGATGAAATCAAAAAGACCGTTTAACAAAAGATATATTCTTTCCTTTTTTATAGCCTTTTCTTTAATCGGTTTCATCTCTTGTGATGATGAATTTAGTACAGATACTGTTAAATATGTTCGTGGAAATATATTCGATGGAGAGAATTTCATAAAGAAAGATTTTTTAATTAAGGATGGAAAATTCAGTTTTGATTCTTCTCTTAAAGCAAATAAAATAGTGAACCTTAATGGAAAATATGTAATACCCCCTTTTGGAGACGCACACACTCACAATTTTGATGATATTGATCAATTTGATAGCCTTTATCAAGCATATATAAATGAAGGTACATTTTATGTTCAAGTTTTAACCAACCACTATTCCAGATATCAAATAATAAAGGATTCACTGAATATCCCCGGAAAAATAGATGTTGCTTTTGCACATGGAGGAATCACCTCTACTGGTGGCCACCCTCATGCAATATATGAAACCAGTAGTTTAGATATGGGATGGAGAGCGATGTTGGACCCAGAAAATAAAGAAAAGATAAAAAACAGTAGAAAGGTAGCGACAGATGCCTATTATTTAATGGACAATCTTCAAGATGTAATCTTACAGTGGGATGAAATAATCTCAAAAAAACCTGCCATTCTTAAAATATATATTTCAAATCTTAATAATCGTGCAATTGAAATTGAGAGTGGCAACATTGGCACTTACGGCTTATCAAAACAGGTAGCCAAAGCAATTATTGAAAAGGCTCTTAAGTTTAATATCACCATATATGCCCATATTGAAAACGTAGATGATTTTATTTGGGCACTTGATAATGGTATAACTCATTTTGCACACATGCCAGGATACGGTGGTGGATATGGAAAGAATAACTTGAATGATTTTATTATACCAGATTCAATTCTATTGAAAGCTGTAGAAAAAAATGTACTCATTACACCTACTGTATCCTTCGTAAAATATTATGCTCAAGCTTGGAATGGAAAAGAAATGGCCGTTGATAGTACACTTTTGAAGGAAAAACAGGACTTCCTTAGAAATGAGTTAACAAGATTTCAAAAAATAGGAATTAATTTGGCTCTCGGTGCTGATCAAAATGGTTCTACATTAATGGAAGAAATAGATGATATAGTTGCCTTGAATGTTTTTAATAATAATGATTTACTTTCGATAATTACAGGCAGTCCTAAACATATTTTTCCGAACAGGAAAATAGGGGAATTAAAAGAAGGCTATGAAGGTAGTTTTTTAGTATTAAATGAAAATCCGATAGCAGAAATACAAAACATTAAAAGTATAAAAATGAGAGTAAAAAACGGATTTATCTTGGAATGAGTTAATAATGAAGAAAAAACGTTTTACAACATTGTATAAGCGTAATGCGGGCGGAAGTACTGAATTTAAACGAATTGAATATTAACAAAGATAAGATTAAACCGAAAGTGACGTGCTTCTAATTCCGCACTGCGCTTATACTTGACCGTTGTAAAACATTGGAAAAACCTCTGAATGAATAAAATTTCGAGAAGAGCTAATAAGGTATTTTACTTCATATTATGTATTTCACTATTACTTGGAATTGTATTTTTCGGATTTGGATTTTTTAAAAACCTTTATCTTTTAGTTGGTTATTCTTTTATCTATTTAATAATCCCTTTACTAACGTTATCGTTATTATTCATAATTATTTCGAACTTCAAAAAATTTGGATTTTTAAACGGCATTAAAGAATCAAGTATTAATATTTTCGCATTAATTCTATGTACGGCTCTAATCTGGTTTCTTCGGTCCTATGCATTTGAAAAAAGCAATCGAATTAATGTAAAAGTAATCAACAATACGGAACTCGGAATCTCAAATATTACGCTAATTGGTCGGAATGCACTAACTAAAATTGACACTTTAGCACCTGCAGAAAATGTGACTATAATTTTTAAAGGAAAACGAATCAACTACAAAACGGAAAACGATTATGAAAATGAAATCCGTTTACTTTACTATTTTGACAATAATTGGAGAGAAAATAAAATATTGAGCGGATTTGGTAGATGGCGTGTGATTGATAAAGATTGGGAAATCAAAATCCATAGTGCTGATTCAATTGAATTAAAACAAAAATAAAAACGTTTTACAACAACCGCTATAATTTATTTTGGCTAAACTCAACTTCAAATATTTATTCTATTTTGAAAACAGGGAACCAGGTTAAAGGCTAAACCTGGCAGCTCGCCTTGCCTCCGTTAATTTTTTCTGCAAAGCAGAAAACCCAACGCTGGGCTCGCTGCTAAGTCAAAACAGAATCATAGCCAAGACCGTTGGCAAACATTATGATAAAACATCTTCTTTCTATTTTATTTCTCCTCATTAGTCATAGCGTTTCAGCTCAAACTAAATCAGCTGAAAATGAAATTTTGATTGACAATTTGTCTAAATTAAAAACACTGGCAGAGGAGTTAAGCATCTCTAATCTTGCTACTGATATTCTTCCTTGGTATGTTAAGAAAGATAAGGATAGCATATCCCAAAAATTGAATTCGTTTCGACTAGATCTTCAAAGATCAAAGGATTCTGTGGAGTACTACTTACAGCCCTCTTTTACTGAAGGAGGGACGCATGCAATACGATTTGTTTACAATGACGATACGCCTCACTCAAGTATTTTTGTTGAATTTGCAGAAAAAGATACAATAGCAAATATTATTCATATCGACGATTGGCGTTTAACTCAAAAAGTCGTCAAGGAAAATAAATCTCAGAGTAAAGGGGTTTGGGATATTCCACCACCACCATTGCCTCCCATTATAAAGAATTAACGTTTGCCAACAACGGCTATAATTCATTTTGGCTAAACCCAACTTCAATTATTTATTCTATTTTTAAAACAGAGAACCAGGTTACAGGCTAAACCTGGCAGCTCGCCTTGCCCTCGTTAATTTTTCCTGCAAGGCAGGAAACCCAACGCTGGGCTCGCTGCTAAGTCAAAACAGAATCATAGCCAAAACCGTTGGCATTCATTGCGGATAAACTAAAAACAAATAACTATGAATAAAAAAATATTTACTCTAATTCTTATCATAATGTCACCTATACTATTAATAGTATTGTTAGAATATGGTGTGTTTGAAAAATATTTAGCATACATTTTAATTCCTGTTTTAATAATCTACTACTTTTTGGGTCAATATTCTGAAAGAAAATTTAAGAAATAACTTAATTTAAAGGCTTAAATCCATTTTGGTTAAACCATGTAAAACAAAGCTTTATTTCTAAATAGAATTTGCAGAAAATTACAACGGAAAGACTTTCTTAAATTCTTAATGGGAATCGCATCGGATTTATAAATATTGCGGAATTAAATACTAGCAGAATTTACTCAAACGAAGAAATACGGAAAAAAGGATTTAACCTAATAATTTGAACGCTGAATTACAAAATTAAACTCGAATTAAATACGGAATTAATCAAATTGCGGAATTGCTCACTCAATCGGAATTGAAAAATTTAGCGGAATAAATCGCTGACCGAATATACTCAATCGCTGGAAAATCAGAAAACTAAATAAAAACAACGAAATGCCAACAACGGCTATAACTCATCACGCCACAGGCGTGACGAAGTCATAGCCAAGACCGTTAGGCTCAATAAAAAAACAATAAATATGTTAAACAATAAACTGTCATTAAAGGTACTTTTCACTCTCAGTTTGCTTCTATTCGTTGGATGCAAAAAACAAGTCAAAGAGCCTACATTAGAAGAAAAAATTGTTTTAGCTGTAGAATCAAGAAAAATTCCCA
>NZ_JABDMV010000120.1 GCF_013001275.1 Flaviramulus sp. | reverse complement strand
AAAAACTTTAGGAGATTCTTTTGATTCGTTATCCTGTTTAGTTTCAGTTTGTTTTGTGCTATTGCTTGGTTTCTTGGTTATAATCCCCTTTTTAGATCGGCAACTAAAAAGCAAACATGCAAAACATAATATTAACAGTATTCTATTCATTAAACTATTCAATTTTTGGTAAATTTTTCTTTCTCAACACGGCGTTCATTCCTTCAATTCCCTGTAAACCACCGGTGTGTATTGCCAATATTTTTGCGCCTTTAGGAAAATAATTATTTTCTAATAAATTAAAAATACCATACATCATTTTTCCTGTATAAACAGGATCTAAAGAAATTTTATATTCTGTTTTAAATTCATTTATAAAACTGATTAATTCTTTATTTATTTTGGCATATCCTCCAAAATCATAATCGCTAATTAGTTCCCAATTAGACTGGTTTACAAATTTACTAATATCTTGTTTTAAAAAGTCGCCTTTTAATGCTGGAAAACCTAAAACTTGTTGACTAGGTTTTGAACAATTTATAAGACCTGAGATAGTTCCGCCAGTTCCAACCGAGCAACATATAAAATCAAACGATTTATCAATTTCTGTCAAAATTTCTTCGCAACCTTTTATGGCAAAGGCGTTAGTACCGCCCTCTGGTATCAAATAAAAATCGCCAAATTCATCTTTTAGTTTATTTAAATATTGTTTGGAAGATTTTTGTTTATAAATTTTACGCGTTTCAAACTTAAATTGCATTCCACATTGTTTTGCAAATCGTAATGTTGGGTTACTTTCAACTTGATTAAATAACTCTTCACCTCTGATGACTCCAATAGTTTTAAAACCTAAATTTCTCCCTGCAACAGCAGTTGCTGCTATATGATTTGAAAATGCACCACCAAATGTGAGCAATGTTCTTTGATTCAATCTTTTCGCTTCTTCCAGGTTATATTTAAGCTTTCTGTATTTATTACCCGAAACAAATTGATGTATCGCATCTTCACGTTTTACATGCAATTCAATTTGGGTATGATTTGAAAGAGTTATTGGTTGATTATAGCTATTTTTTAGCTCAAATTTCATGCTTGCGAAGATACTTTAAAAAAGCCCATAGTGGACGATTATTAAGATATTCCAAATTATTTTCATTCAAGTAAGCCTCGCGTTCAAAAGAAATATTTCTATAAGCTTGTCTCCAATTTTTGTATTCAATCATTCGAATTAAAAACTCGACGCCGTACATAATATAAAATGGAATAAGCAGCATTTCTAATTGTTGTTTTAAATGAATTCTTTCATGATTCATTAAAACATTGTTCTTTTTTAAATGTTTAGCATTTAAAAATATGAAAGGATAAATGGTTAACCCATGATATCCTTTAGGAACTAAATATTTCGAAATAAACACCATGTTTTACATTAATTCAAAAATTAAACCATAAAAATAATTTTCTAATTTAAACTATATTTGTTTAATATGAAGAAGATTATCCCCATTGAAGAAGGTGACTATTATTTAACCAAAGAAGGGTACCGATGTTTTACTAAACAATATCATTTAAAAAGAGGTTATTGTTGCGAAAGCGGCTGTAAACATTGCCCTTATGGTTATGACAAGGCTACAAACTCTATAAAAAAGTAGCATAAATTTCCATGGCATTGGTATGATTGTTGATGCTTATTTAATAAAAAAATAAGGCGTTAAATAATTTTTAACTTTAAAAAAAGTACTATGAGAAAAATTTTAAAAACACTACCACTATTAGTGCTATTAATTGTGGTTACGGCATGTAGCTCTGTTCGAGTTGCTACAGATTACGATAAAAATGCAAAGTTTGGCGAATATAGAACCTTTGCGTTTTTTAAAAATGGAATTGACAAAGCTGAAATAAGCGATTTAGATAAGCGTAGAATTTTACGCGCTATTGAATCTGAACTATTAGCTAAAGGATTTACAAAATCTGAAAAACCAGATTTATTGGTAAGTTTATTCACAAAATCCGAACAACGCGTTAATGTTTACAATAATTCTTGGGGCTATGGCGCTTGGGGTTGGGGAGGTTACGGCGGCTTTGGTCCTGGATGGGGATGGGGCTGGAATCAACCTAATGTATCTACAACCACACAAGGCACCCTTTATGTAGATTTAATAGACGCAAAGAAAAAAGAATTAGTTTGGCAAGGTATGGGTACTGGTTATTTAAGTAAAAACATGGAGAAAAAAGAGGCACGAATTAAAGAGTTTGTTTCGAAAATAATGGAAAAATACCCCCCGGGAGCACAACAATAATAATTTAAAAAGCGATTCAAAATGAGTCGCTTTTTTTTTTTAAAATAAGGTTTAGCGTGTCCTTTATCAATTAACCATTGGTTTACTTCTAATCCGTCTTCTAAAACAATATTGGCTAAATAACGTCCGTGCTTACCTTGTTTGTCTTGATATGAGGGAATTGTACCTTTTTTATCAAGAATCATAGTTCTTAATTTATCTCTTATTTTTTACCTTAACTTTTTCGGGCCCTCTCATTTATGGTGTATCAATACCATATAAACGAAGTTTCATTTCTTGAAAATGTAAAAACCACAAATCAACTACGGCAGTTACCGTATCTCCATCATAAACATCAATAATTCTAGCTTTATAATTATACAATTGATTTCAAATTACTTAAATATCATTAATTCCTAATTGATTAAAACAGACTAAAAGCGAGAGAAAAGCAAACTATATTCTTATAGATATTTCGTATTTTTACTTAAATTTTTATGCAAACAAAGAGTATGTCGCAAACAATAGAACCAAACGAAATTTTAAATCGCTTACCAAAACACTTAAAGCAATTTATTAAACCTCAAAATTATGAGGATTATTCGGCTATTGATCAAGCCGTTTGGCGCTATGTGATGCGAAAAAATGTTGACTTTTTAAAAACAGTTGCCCACAATTCGTACTTGGAAGGACTGCAACGAACAGGCATTTTAATTGATAGTATCCCAAATATGTACGGCATGAACCGTATTTTACAAGATATTGGTTGGGCAGCAGTAGCTGTTGATGGGTTTATTCCTCCCAATGCATTTATGGAATTTCAAGCGTACAATGTATTGGTTATTGCAAGTGATATTAGGCAATTGGAACATATAGAATATACCCCAGCTCCCGATATTATTCATGAAGGCGCAGGACATGCACCAATTATTGCCAATCCTGAATATGCCGAATATTTAAGGCGATTTGGTGAAATTGGTTGTAAAGCTATTTCTTCGGCGAAAGATTATATGTTGTATGAAGCTGTTAGACATTTATCTATCATAAAAGAAGCGCCAAATTCTTCTGATGCTGATATTAACTCGGCTGAAAAAAAAGTGGAAGAATTACAACAGAATATGGGTGAGCCAAGTGAAATGGCACTTATAAGAAATTTGCATTGGTGGACGGTAGAATACGGATTAATTGGCGCCATTGACAACCCTAAAATTTATGGCGCTGGTTTATTATCATCCATTGGTGAAAGCGCTTGGTGTATGACAGATGAAGTTAAAAAATTACCTTATAACATATCGGCAGCTTTTAAAGATTTTGATATTACAAAACCACAACCTCAGCTTTTTGTTACACCCGATTTTGCTCATTTAAGTTTAGTTTTAGAAGAATTCGCTAATACTATGTCGTTGCGAAAAGGTGGTCTTTCTGGAATTAACAAACTTATTAATTCTACGGCGTTAGGTACAGTCGAATTAAGTACAGGTCTTCAAATTTCTGGAGTTTTTAATAATGTTATTGAAGTTGATGGAAAGCCTATTTATATTCAAACAAATGGAGAAACAGCCTTATCTTATCGAGAAAAAGAAATGGTTGGACACGGTATAAAAGATCATTCCAATGGCTTCGGATCTCCGATTGGAAAGCTTAAAGGCATCAACTTAGCAATTGAAGATATGAGTCCTCGGGATTTAAGTTTTTATAATATTTATGAGGAAAAGACCATTACTTTAGAATTTGAAGGAGGGATAAAAGTTTCGGGTGAAATAATAACAGGAAAACGAAATCTGCAAGGAAAAATAATACTTATAAGCTTTAAAGACTGTACCGTTACTTTTAATGATACTATTTTATTTGAACCTGATTGGGGTATTTACGATATGGCAGTCGGAAAAGAGATTGTTTCAGCATTTTCTGGACCTGCAGATTTAAATAGCTTTAATTTAATTACTCATAAAACAACTTCACAAACTATTCACGTTAAAAAGTCTGAAAAACGATTAGAATTGGAAAGGTTTTACAAACAAGTTAGAGATTATCGTGACGGAAAAAATAGAACCATTTCTAGAACTAAAGTATTAGAGCAACTTATTGAAAAACACCCTAACGATTGGCTATTACCTATAGAGCTCTATGAATTAGCTTATAAAGGCCAAGAGAAAAAACTTTGCGAAAGTATTTTAAAACATTTAGAAACTATAAAACTAAATAGACCTAAGGTTGGAAGATTGATTGATGATGGATTAGCAATTATACAGCCTTCTATTAAGGTTTAAATAATCATCCAAAACGTTTCAAAATCGTCTTGGTGAATTCACTTAATACTAACTTTCCACTAATTTCAGCTCGTTTATTAAGTAGCTCATCCCAATGTTCGGTATTTTCCCAAAAAACCTTTTTCAATTCTAATAAGGCTTCGGGATTATAGCGGCTTAACTTTTCAGCTAGTGCATTAACAGCTGCATCCAGTTCTTCTGATGTATTAAATATCTCGCCATACAACCCTTTGTCCTTTGCGTATTCTGCAGAATAAAATTCTTCAGCATTTATAGTTAATTGAGATAATGCGTTTTTACCTATTTTTCTTGACACGACTGGTTCAATAACAAAAGGACCAATACCAATACTTAATTCACTTAACTTAATTGACGCGAATTTTGAAGCTAAACAATAATCTGTTGCTGCGGCTAAACCAACGCCGCCTCCAACTGTTTTTCCTTGTACACGCCCAATTATAAGTTTCGGACATTTTCGCATGGCATTGATAACATTAGCAAAACCAGAAAAAAATAGCTTACCAGCGGTTTCGTTTTCAATTGCAATTAATTCTTTAAAACTTGCGCCGGCACAAAAAGTTCGTTCGCCACCACTTCTTAAAACAATAACTTTAATATTATCATCTTTACCCGCGTCATTTATGGTTTGTTCCAATTTCAATAATAAACCACTAGGCATCGAGTTTTTATTAGGATGAAAAAACTCAATATAGCCAACTTTATTTTTTGTTTTTAAGGTAACATAGGGTTGTTCCATAGATTAAAAAAGTTGTTTAATTTAATGGTTGAAGATACAAATTTCCTTTTGCAAAACTATTCAATAAGATTTATCAAGTTGCATTAATTTACAGTGCAATATTCTTTAAATCTTCATTTGCTCTAATCGCGTTTTCGTTATAATTTAAAGTCCACCCTAAAGAATTCGTTAGAATATAAAATTTCGCGAGCTCGCTCACAAGTCTGTTTTTTGCATTCTTTTTTAAATCAGAAGCTTCTATTTTTTTGTATAATGATGCATTTACAATATTTTTAATGTCGTTATAATCTTTGGCCTCAAATGGGTTTAAAAAATCGGCTTGCACATCATAATATTCCAAATCTGGATTTATTTTAATTTCCTCTTCTGGAATACTTAATATAGTAAGGGTTTTTGTTTTTTCGTCAATTCTAAATTCAATTTTACTCAGATCATAAGCAACGGTAACATCGGCATTAACGACTACAAGAGCCTTTTTTTCAACTGAAACTAAATCACCAAAAATATCTCTAGAATTTTTATAATTAAAAACTTCACTAAAATGGCCTTCGGTAACTATAAGTTTTCCAACATTTTCTATTTGTTCTTTAATTAGTGCAGAACTTTCTTGTAACACAATTTTATCCTCATGTTTTTCACCACAATATTTAAAAGTAAATAAAACAACAAGCGTGATAATAACACCGAATAGAATTTTTCGCATGCACTAAAATAAACAAAATTACATTGATAAAAATGTATCGAACATTTTACAAAATCTACATTAAAAAAAGTTCAATCCAAAAAAAAAACACCAATAACAAACCATTTTACTGGATAATGTGATTGGTGTTTGAAATATGAACTGATTAATAGCAATATGAATTTAAATTAATAATTTTTAATCTTAACTAAATATTCGATTAAACGTTATTATAAAAGTTTAACTGTAAATAAATGAGTTAGCTGATTTAATCAGGATTAAAAAGTTATGTGAGAATGCCTCTTTTTAATGTCCCTCTTTTTATCTTCTAATATATTAAGGAGCTTTTGATGAGCTTCTGAGTTTAAATTAAATGGTTTATGTTGAAGTCCTTTTTGAATTTCAGCAACTTTATCCATTGTTTTTAAAGCGTCTTCTGCAATCCAAACATATTTAAATTTTTCCCAAATAAAATCGATTGCGGTTTGGTTAGGATGAATCATATCTTCCGCATAAAATCGATAATCTCTCAATTCATCCATCATTAATTCATAAGAAGGGAAGTAAAACGATTGTTTAGTTATTACTTGATGAATTGCAGTAATTAAATGTGATTTACTCTGCATATTTTCAATAAAACCATCCTTTAAATGACGAATTGGCGATACGGTAAATAGTATTACCGCCTTATTATTCACACTTTTTATTAAACTTAATATATTATTTAAAGCATCTACTATTGTTTCTACTAATATTAATTCTTTTGAAAATTGATTTTGAGGTATTTTATGGCAATTAGCAACAACAGTATTTGTTTTAATAAACCGATACACCCACGACGTGCCTAATGTTAAAATTATATGCGATGCCTTGTTTATTTGTTCGTTTGTAGTGTTAATTTGTTTATTCAAATTAATCAATAACTCTTTTTTAGAGGACGAACTCAATTTTGAATGTGCATCAAAACAATGCCACTGTTCATTATGAAAAATAATATCTTTTTCTGAATACTCTTTTTTCTGAACCGCATTTGAAATTAGTGTTTCAATGGCAATAGGATGGAATAAAATACCAAATGGATTTTGCTGATTTTGAAATTTGAAATAATTTAACTTTTTACCAACATTCTCTGAAAAACAAGACCCTAAAAGTAAAACATTAGAATTATAATCTATTTGATTATTGTTCTGTTTATCTAATGGAATTTGAGTTTGAAATTTCATATGATTTAGATTCTTGAGCCATTTCAGAATGTCAATTATAACAAATAATTTTTCGCATTACTTAACGCCTCACCAATGCCACCAGGATTCTTACCACCTGCCGTTGCAAAAAATGGTTGACCGCCACCGCCACCTTGGATATGTTTTCCTAATTCTCGAACAACCTTTCCAGCATTTAAGTCTTTACTGGCAACCAATTCTTTTGAAATGTAACAAGTTAATAATGCCTTTCCTTCAATTTCACTTGCAAACAATAAGAATAAATTATCGAACTGGCTCCCTAATTCAAAAGCTACATCTTTTAATCCACCAGCATCCAAATCAAGTTTCTTTGCTAAAAATTTAACGTCATTAATTTCTTCAAGTTCGTTTTTTAAATCGCCTTTAATATTTTTAGCTTTATCTTTTAATAATCCTTCAATTTGCTTTTTAAGCTGTGTATTTTCGTCTTGTAAATTTTGTAAAGCTTTAACAGGTTCCTGAGCATTATTAAGAATTGCCTTCATTTCAGAAAAAGCTCGATTGTTTTCAAAGTAAAAATCTTTGGCAGCATCATTTGTAATTGCTTCAATTCTGCGTATGCCGGCTGCTACGGCACCTTCAGAAACTATTTTAAAATGCCAAATATCGCTAGTATTACAAACATGCGTACCACCACAAAGTTCTATGGATTGACCAAACCGAATTGCCCTTACGCTATCGCCATATTTTTCTCCAAATAAACTCATGGCACCTTCAGCAATGGCTTCTTCTTTCGGAATATTTCGCTTCTCAACTAAAGGCAATTTTTCTGAAATTCTAGCATTCACAAATACTTCAACATCGTTTAGTTCTTCTGGAGTTAATTTTGAAAAGTGTGAAAAATCAAATCGTAAATATTTTGAATGTACTGCACTTCCCTTCTGTTCTACATGCGTTCCTAAAATTTCTCGCAATGCTTGATGTAATAAATGTGTAGCAGTATGATTACATTCAGTTCTGTAGCGTTGATTTTCGTCAACTACAGCTTTAAAATTTTCGTTAATATGTTTGGGTAAATTTTTGGCAAAATGAATTATAACATTGTTTTCCTTTTTGGTATCTAATATATAAACGACGTCACCGTGTACATCTTCAAGATATCCTTTGTCGCCTACTTGCCCTCCGCCTTCAGGATAAAAAGGAGTTAAGTTAAATACCAATTGATACATTTCGCCATCTTTTTTAGAGGTTACTTTTCTGTATCTAGTTATTTTTACGTTTGCTTCAAGTGTATCATAGCCTACAAAATCTTCCTCAGCATCATCAGATATAACAATCCAATCATCCGTACTCATCTCGCTTGCAGCGCGTGATCTCGTTTTTTGTTTTTGAAGTTCATCGTTGAATCCTTTTTCGTCTAAAGCAAATCCTTTTTCGGAAAGGATTAAAGCAGTTAAATCTATTGGAAAACCGTAAGTATCATACAATTCAAAAGCCTTTTCGCCTGAAACTTTATCACCTTTAGTTTCTTCAACAATTCTATTTAAAAGAATTAATCCTTGATCAAGAGTTCTTAAAAATGATTGTTCTTCTTCTTTTAAAACATTACTTATCAGTTGTTTTTGAGATTTCAATTCAGGAAAAGCATCGCCCATTTTCGCACTCAAAACATCAACTAGCTTGTAAATAAATGGTTCTTTTTTATCTAAAAACGTAAATCCATAGCGCACTGCTCGACGTAAAATTCTTCGAATTACATAACCTGCTCCTGTATTACTTGGTAATTGGCCATCAGCAATAGAAAATGCCACAGCACGAACATGATCAGAAATTACACGAATCGCAACATCTATTTTTTCGTCCTTCCCGTAACTTTTATTAGTAATGGTTTCAATTTCACGAATTATTGGTTTAAAAACGTCAGTGTCATAATTAGATTGAACGCCTTGCAACACCATACATAATCTTTCAAAGCCCATTCCCGTATCAATATGTTTATTTGGTAATGGGTCCAATGATCCATTTGCCTTTCGGTTATACTGCATAAATACCAAGTTCCATATTTCAACAACTTGCGGATGGTCTTTATTTACTAATTCCTTTCCTGAAATTTTAGATTTTTCTTCATCTGAACGGATATCAACATGTATTTCGCTACATGGTCCGCAAGGACCTTGGTCGCCCATTTCCCAAAAATTATCTTTTTTATTACCTTTTAAAATGCGGTTTTCAGATATAAATTTTTTCCAAATATCATAGGCTTCGGTATCCATTGGTAAGCCGTCTTTATCATCACCTTCAAAAACAGTAACATATAAAATATCTTTATTTATTCCATAAACTTCGGTCAATAACTCCCACGCCCAAGCAATGGCTTCTTCCTTAAAATAATCACCAAAACTCCAGTTACCGAGCATTTCGAACAATGTGTGATGATATGTATCGTATCCTACTTCTTCTAAATCGTTATGCTTTCCTGATACACGTAAACACTTTTGAGTATCTGCAAGTCTATTATTTTTTGGTTTTGAGTTTCCTAAAAAATATTCCTTAAACGGTGCCATACCGGAATTTACGAACATTAAGGTTGGATCGTTTTTGATAACCATTGGTGCAGATGGAACAATACTGTGCTTTTTGTCTTCAAAAAAACTTAAAAATTTAGATCGAATATCTTGTGACTTCATCAAGGTAAATAGTTACTGTGTTGTTAAATTATATTAATTGCAAAACAATTTTTATCTTTACTCGTTTATTAAAAATTTAATCTTGTAACCATTCGCTACAGATTAATATTAAATGCTTTTAATCTAAAGTGCAAAAATAGTATAAATTAAAGAATGAGTAAGGTAAAATATTATTACGATTCTGAATCGCTTTCATATAAAAAAATAGAACGCAAAAAACGAACTACCTTTAAGTATGCCTTTATATTTATGCTTGCTTCTGCTTTTTTTGCATTTATTTTTATTTTTGTTGCCAGTCAATATGTTGAATCACCGCGCGAGCGAGCTTTAAAAAGAGAACTTCAAAATGCTCAACTACAATTTGAATTGCTGAACAAAAAAATGGCTCAAGTTGAAAATGTTTTAACAAATATAGCCGAAAGAGATAATAATATATATCGGGTTTATTTCGAAGCGAATCCAATTCCAAACGAACAACGTACCGCCGGATTTGGTGGAATAAATCGCTATAAAAATTTAGAAGGATTTGATAATTCTAAATTAATAATTGAAACCAGTAAGCGTTTGGATATATTACAAAAACAAATTGTAGTGCAATCGCGATCGTTAGATGAAATCGCCAAACTTGCCGAAGAGAAAGAAAAATTATTGGCCGCTATTCCAGCAATTCAACCTGTAAGTAATGAAGATTTAACACGTATGGCATCTGGTTATGGCATGCGATCAGATCCGTTTACTAAAGTTAGAAAAATGCATTGGGGAATGGATTTTACAGCGCCGCGTGGCACACCAATTTATGCAACTGGCGATGGTGTTGTTGATCGTGCAGATAGTAATTCTTCTGGTTACGGAAATCACATAAGAATTGATCATGGTTACGGTTACACCAGTTTATATGCGCATTTATACAAGTATAATGTTAGAAGAAATCAAAAAGTAAAGCGTGGAGACTTAATTGGATTTGTAGGTAGTACAGGACGCTCTGAAGCACCACATTTACATTATGAAATATTTAAAGACGGAGACCGCATAAATCCAATAAACTTTTACTATGGTAGTTTAACCGCGGAAGAATTTAATAAATTATTGGAGCACGCTTCATTAGAAAATCAATCACTAGATTAATGCATATAGAATTACCAGAAAAACGATATTATGGTATTGGCGAAGTCGCGAAAGCATTTGGTGTTAACACTTCTTTAATCCGCTTTTGGGAAAAAGAATTTGATGTATTAAAACCTAAAAAAAACGCAAAAGGCAACCGGAAATTTACACCAGAAGATATAAAAAACCTCAAATTTATTTATCACCTTGTTAAAGAGCGTGGTTTCACCCTTGAAGGTGCCAAAACACATTTAAAAGAAGAAAAAAAGCAGGCACTTGAAAACTTTGAAATTGTAAGCAAACTTGAAGATATTAAAAATCAACTTATTAAAATAAAAGAGCATCTTTAAGCATTTGCTATTCAAAAAATCACTTAAAAATGTAACTTTTCTTGAAGTTATGTGACAAATAAATAACTATTTAAGAACATCATAAAACTATTTTAAAATGAAAAAATTTTTACCATGGATTATCGTCGCAGTTGTTGTTTTCGGAATCTATTCTTGGGCTAAAGGATTTAATAATACTGCTGTCAATTTAAAGGAAACCGCTACTAAAACATGGGGAGATGTAGAAAGTAGTTATCAAAGAAGAAACGATTTAATCGGAAATCTAGTAAAAACCGTTCAAGGTGCTGCAGATTTTGAGAAAAGTACATTAGAAGCTGTTATTAAAGCAAGAAGTGAGGCCTCAAAACCTGAAATAAAAATTAATAATGTAGGAGATTTAACTGCCGAAAAATTGCAAGCATTTAATCAAGCCCAAAGTGGTTTAAGTAGTGCTTTATCTCGATTATTAGTAACTGTTGAACGTTATCCAGATATTAAAGCAAATCAAAACTTTTTAGAACTACAATCTCAACTAGAAGGTACAGAAAACCGTATTAACGTCGCCAGAGATCGCTTTAACGAAGCTGTTGAACCTTATAATAAGCATATTAAAACATTTCCAAATTCAATACTTGCTGGCATTTTAAACTTTGATGATATGAGTTATTACAAAGCAGAAGCTGGTAGTGAAAAAGCCCCGGATGTAAATTTTGATTTTAAATAATAATGTCCAACAAAATTGAAGATTTTCTGACCACGGATGAAGAACAAGAAATTGTTGAAGCTATACGATTGGCAGAATTAAATACTTCTGGCGAAATACGAGTTCATATTGAAAAAACTTCTAATGGCGATGCAACTGAGCGTGCATTAGAAGTTTTTCATTTATTGAAGATGGAAAATACTAAGCGCCAAAATGCTGTATTAATTTATGTGGCAGTAAATGATAAGACTTTCGTTATTTACGGTGATGAAGGCATAAACAAAGTTGTTTCAAACACTTTTTGGGATAGCACGAAAGATACTATACAATCGCACTTTAAAACGGGTAATTTTAAGCTAGGTTTGGTGGAAGGAATTTTAAAATCTGGAGAACAACTTAAAAAGCATTTTCCTTATTCCAATTTAGATACTAACGAACTAACAAACGAAATTTCCAAAGGTTAATGCTTAAGGTAAAACATACTATTTTATTAATTGTATTAAGCTTCGGCGTTTGTAATTCAACATTTTCTCAATTTGAAATTCCAGAAAAACCAAAATTTCAAACGAGCGTATATGATTATGTTAATTTACTCTCAGCTTCTCAAAAAAATAACCTTGAACAAAAATTAATTAAATATTCAGACACAACTTCTACACAAATTGTTGTTGCTATAATTAATTCCACTGAAGGAGAAAATATTAACTTTTTAGGTGCAAAATGGGGACAAGAATGGGGTATTGGTCAAGCAAAAGAAGATAACGGTATTTTAATATTACTTGCTAAAGATGATAGAAGAATTGCCATAAATACGGGTTATGGTGTTGAGCATTTATTAACCGATGCCATGTCTAAACGCATTATTGAACGTGACATAATTCCGTATTTTAAACAAAATGATTATCCTGGAGGCCTAAATAGAGGTGCTGATGCCATTTTTGAAGTTCTAAATGGCGAATATCAAGGCACTCGAAAATCATCTAATAACGAGTTTCCTATAGGACTTGTTTTTATTCTCATTTTCGTATTTATAATTATCATTCTTTCTATATCAAAAAACAAGCATGGCGGTGGTGGCAACAGAGGTCATCGATCTGCCGAAAGTGATATCCTAGAAGCTATTATTTTAAGTAATATGGGACGCGGCAATTACCGAAAAGGCTCTTCCAGTTGGGGCGGAAGTTCTGGCGGAGGTGGCGGTTTTGGTGGCGGCTTCGGCGGCGGCGGATTTGGCGGTGGCGGTGCTTCTGGCGGCTGGTAATTTAAAGCTGTTACTTTTTCCTCATATATACACTAATAGGAACACCATTAAAATCAAAATGTTCTCTTAGCTTGTTTTCTAAAAATCGTTTATAAGGATCTTTTACATACTGCGGTAAATTACAGAAAAATGCAAATTGAGGTTGCGGTGTTGGCAACTGCATTATGTATTTTATTTTAACATATTTTGCTTTATAAGCTGGTGGTGGATAGCTTTCTATTATTGGTAAAAGCACCTCATTCAACTTACTAGTTTTTATCTTTTTTGTTCTGTTTTTATAAACTTCTACCGCAGTTTCAATAGCTTTAAAAATACGTTGTTTTGTTAATGTAGAAATAAACACAATTGGCACATCAACAAAAGGTTCCATTTGTAATCTAATGGCCTTCTCAAATTCTTTAACGGATTTATGGTCTTTTTCAACCAAATCCCATTTATTAACTAAAACTACTATCCCTTTTCTATTACGTTCAGCTAACCAAAAAATGTTTTGAACTTGCCCGTCAAAACCACGGGTTGCGTCTAGCACTATTAAACAAACATCACTATGCTCAATGGCACGAACACTTCTCATTACTGAATAAAATTCTAAGTCTTCTTTTACTTTAGCTTTTCTTCTAATTCCTGCCGTATCTATTAAGTTAAACTCAAATCCAAAACGGTTATATTTTGTATCAATAGAATCTCTTGTTGTTCCAGCTATTTCGGTAACAATGTATCTGTCTTCTCCAATTAAAGCATTTATGAATGAAGATTTACCGGCATTTGGTCTACCAACTACAGCAAAACGAGGTAATTCTGCTTCAACAACTTCTTCCTTTTCTGGTAATGCTTCAACAAGCGCGTCTAACAATTCACCCGTTCCACTACCATTTATACTCGCAATAGTATAATATTCGCCTAGTCCTAAAGAATAAAACTCCACTGCATCTTCTGCGCGTTTTGCATTATCAACTTTGTTTATTACTAAAAATACTGGCTTGTTTACTTTTCTTAACAATTTAGCAACATCTTCATCCATTCCTGTAACACCGGACTCCACATCAACCATAAAAATAATAGCATCTGCTTCATCAATCGCCAACTCGACTTGTTTGTCAATTTCGGCTTCAAAAACATCATCGCTACCTAAAACGTATCCACCCGTATCAATTATAGAAAACTCTTTACCATTCCAATCACTTTTACCGTAGTGTCTATCTCTTGTTACACCACTAACGGCATCAACAATGGCCTCTCGTCGTTGTATTAAACGGTTGAAAAACGTTGATTTCCCAACATTTGGACGTCCTACTATAGCTACTATATTGCTCATATTTATTTCTTTTCAACCAATTAAGGTTGATTTAATTATCTAACTCTCAAATATTTTGCAAAAATAGGAAATATAGATGACGCAATGTTGTTTTTTAATAAAGATTGAGAGTATTTAGTATTTAAAGAAAAAATAGTACTTTACTCTGCTTAAACGAAGATTAGATGCCACTAAGTAATGATATTATTTTACGACCTAGATTTAAACTTGAAATTAATCGAAATAATGAAGCCGTTTTAAAAGATTTTCAAAATGCTCAAGCAGAACAATCTGATTTTATTGTATCTAGGGTTGACGACCATGTCTTTATAAGGTTTCCTAAAAACGAACAAACGTATTGGACACCTCAATTGCATCTTGAAATTAATGAGGTAAGTGAAAATTCCTGTGTAATTCGAGGATTATTTGGTCCGAACCCAACAGTTTGGTCGCTTTTTATATTTCTTCACTTTTTAATTGCTGGATTATTTATTGCTTTTGGAATATGGACTTATACTAAATGGA
>NZ_JABDMV010000116.1 GCF_013001275.1 Flaviramulus sp. | reverse complement strand
TCTCTGAACATTAATTTTTATAACATTCTAATTTAAAACCAACCATTATGAAAAAATCACTAATTTGTCTGGCGTTAATTGGGTTTATTAACTTCAGTTTTTCACAAATCCATCAAAACAATTTTGATAATTACCAGCTTGCGACTGTGGTAATTAATTCGCCAAATTATTCTTATCTCCAGAAAGTACAGGATATAAACACTCCAGTTAGAGTAAAAAAACTTGAAAATGAAGTTGCGAGATATGATATTAAAACAGATCCTATTTACGATTTAGGTTTTGAAGAAAATTACAAAGTTATATTTGAAGAGACAAAAAGTAAAATTGTTGTTACTTATGATAAACACGGAAGCATTTTAACATCATTCGAGAAATTCGAAGACGTGAGGCTCCCAAAGGAAGTTTATGCTTCAATTGCAAACAACTATCCGGGCTGGGCCATAGTAAATGATACCTATTTGGTTAAGTATTATCAAGATAAAGAGAAAGTTCATAAAATCTACAAAATAGAAATCGCTAAAGATGGCACATCTAAAAATTTAAGAATAAATGCAAATGGTCTATTAAAATAATATAAGTTCAAAAGTTAATTAGGTGTTAGTATATTAAAAAACTAACACCTTTTTTTTAGATTTTTTATATAATTAGTTATACTTATTTCACTGTATTTCAGCACAAAACCGTAATTTATTCAAAATATTCGGTTTTTTTTAAGTATCTTTAATTTCAATTCTCCCCTATTTTTTTGATATTTTCTACTTAATTGTTTGATAAAACTTTTAAGTAATTGATTGCATTGACCTTTTAAACTTAAAAAATGAATTCTGTTCAATTTGAGAGTTGTTTTAAGAGTATTTTAAAGAGTGATTTTTTTTCCGATATACCTACTAGGTCGATTAATGAATTACTCAATAATAGCGCTTTGGAAAATTGGCCAAAAAAAACATGTTTTATAAGTAATGACAATATCCAAAACAAGTTTCATGTTTTAATTTCAGGCCAAATTAAAGCCTATAATTATGATTTTAAGAATGACCGAAGATTCACACTATTTTTATTAAAGGAGAACGATCTTTTTGATGTATTCTCATTGTATAAAAAAATTGAGCATAATATTCATTACGAAGCGTTGAAAGACTCATTGATACTTTCCATTCCAGTATACAAAATGAAACAATGGGTACTTAAAAACCCTTCAATTAATACAGGTTTGATGGCTTATACTTTAAACAGAATTTTAGTTTTAGAAAATTTTATTAATGATGTTGTCCTTGAAAACACCTTTACTAGATTAACTAAACTCTTTTTAAAATATTTAGATAAGTCAACAAAAAAATTTACAATGATTAACGATTTATCTCATGATGAACTCGCTCAGTTAATTGGGACAACTAGAGCGGTTTTAAACAGGCACATCCAAGTATTTAAAGATGAAGGAATCATTGAAGTTGGCAGAAATAGTACACAACTAAAAGATTATAATAAACTATTAAGTATGGCAAATAGTTTTTAAATATAATTGTAGAATATATTACTAAATTTAAATAAAGCGCAATTATTAATATTATTGTGCTTTTTATTATGAGAGCTAATCTTAGACAAATTCAACATTTTAGAAAAACAAACACTAATAAAAAAAACGATAATAGCCACATTTTAAATAAGCACCTTCTGGAAAATTAATAGGATGGTCTGTATCATGCTGTGTCTTTAAAACCATTTTAAAGCGTCTGTTTGTAGCAGCCAACGCTTTATCATTTATTTCGAAAAACTCATCAGCTAAAACTCTTGATGAACAAGATGCCAAAACTAATAATCCGTTTTTATCGGTCAGTTTTTCACCTAATTCTGCTAACTGTATATATTTCTTTTTTGCTAGTTGAATTTCTGACCCTTGTTTCGCAAAACTTGGTGGATCAATAACTACAACATCAAATGTGGTTTTATTTTTAATGAGTTTTTTAAGCTCTTCAAATGCATCACCGGCAATCGTTTTATGTTTTCCTGAATATTCATTAAGCTTTCCATTCTCAACGGCTATCTCCAAAGCTTGTTTACTTATATCTAAACTTGTAACTTCTTTAGCGCCATTATATAAAGCATGAACCGAAAATCCACCAGCATACGAGAACACGTCTAATACTTTTTTTCCTTTACTCCACTCGCCTACTTGCTTACGGTTTGCTCGATGGTCTAAAAAATAACCCGTTTTATGGCCTTTAATAACGTTTGCAGAAAAGTTAACACCATGCTCTATAAATTCAACGACTTCATTCTCTAGTGTACCAAAAACAACATCGCCATTTTTAAGTTGATGCTGCTTTGATTTTTCTAAACTTCGGCTTAATCGAATTACAACAGTTTCCGCCTCTGATGTTTGTTGTAAACTAGGAATAATGGTTTCTAAATATGGCAACCAAATTTCAGAATATATTTTCACAACCAAAACGGATGCATACACATCTGCTATTAACCCAGGGAAACCATCGTTTTCACCAAATAATAATCGGTAACTATTGGTTTTGGTTTTTAATAATGGTTGTCTCTGATTAAAAGCTACTTTTATTTTATTTTGAAAAAACACCTCATTAATTTCAGCTTTATCATGGCTACTATGAAGCATTTTAATTCTAATTGGTGAATTGGCATCATACAAGCCTAAACCAACAACTCTATTTTTGTTTTTACTAAAAATGATGGTTAAATCGCCCGATTTAGCATCGTCATTTATTTTAGTGATGTTATTGGAAAACACCCAAGGGTGTCCTTGTAAAACAAACTGTTCGCCCTTTGCATTTAGTTTTACTGCTAAACGTTTTGGATTATATTTTGACTTTATTTTAGATGAGAAAGGCATTGTTCATGTTTCAGGTAAAAGTAAAGGTTTAAAACAAAAAAACGCCTCCATTTCTAGTTGCGTTTTTTATATCTCATAATTTCACTTTTAAGAAATGAAAAAATAATTATGTCTTTCTTAAATGGTAAGCCTTCGGTTGTACAAAGGCTCTAATGCCTTGTGAAGATAATGTTGATCCTATTCCTGAGTTTTTTCTGCCAGACCATGGTAAATTTGGGCTTACGCGATCGCAACAATTCCAGTATACTGTTCCCGTATTCATAGCATCTAAAATATTCATTGCTCTTTCCTCATTACTCGAAAAAACAGCTGACGTTAAACCATATTCAGTATCGAGCATGAGTTCGATTACTTCTTCATCTGAGTCCACTTTTTGAAGTCCAATAATTGGCCCAAACGATTCTTCTACCATAACTTTCATATCATGATTACAATTTGCTAAAACAGTAGGCTCGAAGTAATACCCTTTACCTTCTATAGCTTTTCCTCCTGATAATAGATTTGCCCCTTTAGCAATAGCATCTGCTATTTGGTCTTTCAAAACTTTTAATTGTTCTCCTCTTGTGAGTGGACCAATAAAAGTTGATAAATCTGAAGGGTCTCCTATTTTATATGATTTAACTTCTTCTGTAAATGCTTTTACAAATTCATCATAAATTCCTACCGCAATGTAAATGCGTTCTACAGCACAACAACTTTGCCCGTTATTATAAAATGCGCCTTCTGCTGCATTAATGGCCGCCTGCTTAACGTCAACAACATCATCTGCCACATATAATGGATCTTTTCCTCCTAATTCCAATTGAACTGGAACCATTTTTGAGGCAACCGTTTGGTATATATGTAATCCTGTTTTATGCGAACCTGTAAAGAAGTAACCATCAACTTTTGATTCTAAAATTTGCTGTCCTAATCTACCATCTCCAATAACGCATTGAAAAACATCTTTAGGCACGCCTGATTGATGCAAATAATATTCGAATTGCTTTCCAGTTAATGCCGCATATTCAGAGGGCTTATATAACACAGAATTGCCGGCAACCAAGGCATACAAAAACACATTATAACCTACATTATAAGGGAAATTCCATGCCGAAATATTGGCTATTACACCAAGTGGCTCGTATTTAATACGCTCAAGAGTTGTTCCTTTATGTACTAATACTTCTGGTGCTAACCATTGTTTAGCATTCTGTGATAAATGGGTTACTCTATTTTGAGCTCCTTGAATTTCATTTAACGATTGTTGCAATGGTTTTCCAGTCTCTGAAGTCAAAATGTGAGCCAGTTTATCTTTATTTTCTTGAATTAATTCACCATATTTTTTGATACAATTTAGTCTTTCTTCAACCGTTTTTTTTGCCCAACTTTTTTGTCCTTGTCTTAAATTTGCCAGTTTAGTATTTAAATCTTCCCGAGTGTCTGATTTAATAGTTGAAATAATTGCACCTGTAGCAGGATTAATAATATTCATGTCTTCTATTTAAAATGTTTTATAAACGCATCAAAAAGTATATCTGCGTCAACTAATTCGTCTTTAATAGTATGAAAAAATTCTGGATGCCATTGTACTCCAAATACTTTTCCTGCAGGTTCTTTTATATACCCAAAAGCTTCGATTAAACCATCATCAGAATAGGCGTAAACTTCTAAATCTTTTCCCAAATCCTTAACTGCTTGATGATGTACTGTGTTTACATAATGTTCTTTTTCATCGGTATACAAATCGTCTAAAAATTTACCTTTTGCAAAAACTATAGGATGTTTAATCGTATCGTATAACTCTGCAGACCTATGCTCGTTTACATCTTCTTTTTGCGTTAATATGTCTTGGTAAAGTGAGCCTTTAAAATAAGCATTCATCAATTGAAAGCCTCTACAAATACCCATAATAGGCAAAGATTTTTTTATAGCAAAATCTAATATTTTTAATTCAAAAGCATCTCTGTAAGCATCTCCTTTCCATTTCCCTATAGGTTTTTCCCCATAAGTTTCTGGAGCTAAATCTACACCGCCTTGAAGGATAAATCCATCCATTTGGTTTAAAATATCATATAGTAATTCTTTATCTAAAATATCCGGAATTAAAACTGGTAGAATTCCTTTTCGAGTCACATAATTGGCCATATCGTTTTCCACATAACTCAATGATTTATGCCCGAATACATTTCTGTCGGGATCGGGATACATAAAACACGATGATATACCTAATTTAATCATTCCTTAGTTTTTATAATGCTTTTTTATATATGGTTGCAAAATCAGCTTTAGTTACTTGTTTTGGATTAGAAGGGTGACAAAAATCTTCTAACGCTAATTGAGAAAGAGATTCAATATGAGATTCTTCTACACCAACGTCTTTCAATCTTGTTGGTAATCCTAACTCATTATTTAATTCAAACAAAGATGGGATTACTTTTGCTGCTGAATTAGACCCAAGACCTAAGGCAACACCCATTTTTTCAAATCGATCTTCAAATCCTACGTAATTGAACTCCATTCCGTAAGGCAAATTAACCGCGTTGGCTAACCCATGGTGTGTATCTAATAAACTTGACATTGGGTGCGCTAAACTGTGGACTATTCCAAGGCCTTTTTGGAAAGCAACTGCACCCATTAAAGACGCTAATAACATTTTAGCTCTAGACTCAACATCAGGATTTTTAGTTGCAGTGATTAAAGAATCTGTAATTAGTGAAATGCCCTCTAAAGCAATTCCATCACACATGGGATGAAACCCTTTTGCTAAATAAGCCTCCATATTATGCGTCAATGCATCCATACCTGTGGCTGCCGTGATGAAACTAGGTAATTCCATAGTTAATAACGGATCTGCAAAAACGATTCTTGCTAATAATTTAGGTGAGAATAGAATGCGCTTCTTTTTTGTGTCATCTTCAGAAATAATGGCACTTCTGCCCACTTCACTTCCTGTTCCAGATGTTGTTGGTACGGTAATAAAATGTGGAACATCTTCGGTAACATATTTATCACCACCAATTAGATCATCATAATCAAATAAGTCTCTTTTATGGTTTGCTCTCAAAACAATAGCTCTGGCAACATCCAGTGCAACACCTCCTCCTATACCAATAATACAATCTCTTTTTGTTTCGTGATATAAATCTCCTCCTTTTAAAACATCTGATTTAACAGGGTTTTTATGCATATCCTTATACACTTCTGTACTCAATCCTTGTTGCTCTAATTCTTTTTGAATTTTTTTAAAAAAAGAAAGGTCTGCCACATTTGGGTCTGTTACTAATAACGGACTTGATAAATTATTATCTTTTAAATAAGGGCCCAATTCTTTAATTACGCCAGCACCAAATCTAATAGGAGTTGGAAAATTAAAACTGTATACTTGTTTAATATCTAACATTTAAATACTTATTATACTATTTCAAAATATCTTTTTGTTTCCCAATCGGTTACTTCTTTAGAAAATTCTCTCCACTCCCATTCTCTTGTCTTAGTAAAGTGATCAACAAAATCTTCACCAAACAACTCTTTTGCAATGTCTGAATTTTTCATTTTTTGAGAAGACTCCCATAAATTTTTAGGTAATGAACCGTTGCTATAATCTTCGTAGCCATTACCCGTGGTTGCAGGAATCTCTAATTTTAACCCCTTATTGATTCCATATAATCCACTTGCTAATGCAGCAGCCATGGCAAGGTATGAGTTGGTATCAGAACCCACGACTCTATGCTCTATTCTAGTAGATTTTTTTCCTTTGGAAATTAATCGTAATGCAGTAGTTCTATTATCTATACCCCAAGTTAAATTTGTAGGTGCCCAAGCTCCTTCTACTAACCTTTTATAACTATTTACCGTAGGTGCAAACATGGGGAGAATCTCCGGCAAACAAATTAATTGTCCTGCTAAATAGCTTTTCATTATATCGCTCAATTCATTTTCCTTGTTCGCGTCATAAAACAAATTTTTCTTCTTCTCCAAATCCCATAAACTTTGATGTACATGACCACTACATCCAGGTAAACTACTTATTTGTTTTGCCATAAAACTTGGAATAATACCATGCTTAAACCCTATTTGCTTAGTTGCAAGTTTAAAAAGCACAGCGCGATCTGCTGCTTCTAAAATATCACAATATTCAATGGCCGCCTCAGTAACTCCAGGACCAGTCTCGGTATGTAATCCTTCTAAGGGAATATTAAAATCATTCATTAAATCAAACAATTCAGAAAAATAGGCATCATTCTCTCCAATTTTTAATAATGAATATCCAAACATTCCATTTGTAATTGGTTGTAGGTTTTTAAAATTCTTTTCATATAAAGATGTTGAAGATTCCTTATAATTAAACCATTCAAACTCCTGTGAAAATAAAGGCTTAAAATTCATACTTTCCGCTTGTGATATTACTTTTTTAAGCAATGTTCTTGGACAAACATAGCTTTTATCTTTTGCTGATGTATCAAAATCTGCAATAAAGAAAGGGATATCATTCTCCCAAGGAATTGTTCTAAACGTAGAAACATCAACTTTCGCATTCATGTCTCCATAACCCGTATGCCAACCTGTGATTTTTACATTGTCGTAAGCCTTATCATTCATATCCCAGCCAAAAATTACTTCACAAAATCCAAACTCCGAATTTAAAGCAGAAATGAATTTTTCACTTGACATAAACTTTCCCCTTACAACGCCATCAATATCAACAATTGCAACTTTAATTTTTTGGTGTTTTTGCTCATTTAACAGAGCTATAATTTCTTTTGTATTCATAATATTTCAGATTCCATTTTCTTATTTAAAAAAATTGCAAAGTAAAGATAAGACAGTCCAACCAATGTAAAAAACACAGCAGAAGTAACAGGGTTATAATAACTCATAGCTATTAATGCAACAGATGCAATAATTAGTGCTGTTAATGGAAAAACAGGATACATAGGTGCTATGAATGGCCTTTCCATATCTGGTTCATTTTTTTTAAGTTGCAAATAAGCGAGCATTGAAACTATATATAAAGTTAAGGCCCCAAAACATGCAATTGTAATAATTTCGGCTGTTTTTCCTGTAAATAAAGCTATTATACCTACTAATGTGTTTACTATAAGTGCATTTGCCGGTGTTTTAAATTTAGTATGAATGTTACCCAGATATTTAGGTGCATAACCTACGCGACCAAATTCCATAATAGCCCTTCCTCCTGCCAAAATAATGCCATGAAAAGAAGCGATTAAACCTAATAACCCAATGCCAATCAGCATTTTATATAAAACATGTGAACTATCTATTATTTGACCTAAAGCTAGTGGTAATGGTGAATCTGACGCTACGTTGCTTCCTTCTGGGTATACCACTGCTTCCCAACCCCCTACACCTACTGCTGCAACAAATGTTAGTATGCATAATACTACTAATGTTGTTATAGCAGAGCCAAACCCTATTAAAATACTACGTTGAGGATTGATAGCTTCTTCTGCTACATTGGCAACCCCTTCTATAGCTAAGAAAAACCAAATAGCAAATGGAATTGCGGCAAAAATTCCGGAAATACCATTTGGAAAAGCATTAATTTCCAGGTTGCTATATTCAAATTCTGGCAATGCTACTCCCGCAAAAATCAATAATTCTAAGACTGCAAAAACGGTTATTACCAACTCAAAAGTGGCTGCAATCTTAACTCCTAAAACATTTACAATAGTAAAAATTAAATATGCTCCTATAGCAAAAACAAGTAACGGTACCGTAGGGTATAATAAGTTTAAATATGCTCCTATGGCAGCTGCAATAGCTGGTGGTGCAAATACAAATTCTATATTTTGAGCAATACCAGCAATAAACCCTAAATGCTTTCCTAAACCTCTGTTGGCGTATTCAAATGCCCCTCCTGCTTTAGGTATTGCACAAGCCATTTCAGTATAACTAAACGTAAAAGTAACATACATGATGATAATGAAAAAGGTAGCAATCGCTAATCCCAATGTTCCTCCTTCGGCTAAACCTAAGTTCCATCCAAAGTACATTCCAGAAATCACGTACCCTACGCCTAAGCCCCATAACATTAATGGACTCAACGCTTTAGTTAATTCGGTTTTACTCATATTACGTTTAGTTGTTACAATGTTCAATTTAACACATAAAGTAAAGAAATTTCACATTACTCTATTTAAAAAAGAAGGTAAAGTTATTAAACGGATAAAAAACAAGACTTAATGTTTAAAATTTCGTGTAGTGACGTATTGATAATTATATAGATAAAAATATTTTTTAGAATAAGGAAAAAATAAAAATAAACTAGGTTATTAAATGCTTACTTTTTAACAAATCATCTAACATTCCTGTAAAAGAATTTACATGTATTATAATCTGTTTGTTTTAAATAAGAATGATTTACACGCAAAAAAATATTCAAATAAAAAAACGCAACCATTTCTGGTTGCGTTTTAAATTTATACTAGCTTCTAAAGCTAGATATATATCTAATATGGATTACTTTACCTCTTCGAAATCAACGTCTTCCACATCGCTTCCTTGCGCTTCGCCGTTTTGACTAGCATCTGGTCCTGGAGCTTCACCACCTTGTTGAGCTTCTGCTTGTGCTTTATACATTTCTTCACTAGCTACTTTCCAAGCTTCGTTTATTTTATCTAAAGCGGGAGTAATTACTTCTAAATCTTTAGTTTCATAAGCTTTTTTCAATTCTTCTAAAGCATCCACGATTGGTTGTTTCTTATCTTCTGATAATTTATCACCAAACTCTTCCAATTGCTTTTCCGTTTGGAAAATCATAGAATCAGCTTCATTTAATTTTTGAGCTTGTTCCGCTGCTTTTTTATCTGCTTCAGCATTTGCCTCAGCATCAGCTTTCATTTTTTGGATTTCTTCCTCAGTTAATCCAGAAGATGCTTCAATACGAATATCTTGAGTTTTATTTGTAGCCTTATCTGTAGCCGATACTTTAATGATTCCATTAGCATCAATATCAAAGGTTACTTCAATTTGAGGTGTTCCACGTCTTGCAGGTGGAATTCCATCTAAATGAAAACGTCCAATTGTTTTATTATCGGCAGCCATTGCTCTTTCACCTTGTAATACATGTATTTCTACTGACGGTTGATTATCTGCCGCCGTCGAGAATACTTGTGATTTCTTGGTAGGAATGGTTGTATTTGCTTCAATTAACTTAGTAAATACATTACCCATAGTTTCAATACCTAATGATAAAGGCGTTACATCTAAAAGCAATACATCTTTAACATCGCCTGTTAAAACACCACCTTGAATACCTGCACCAAGAGATACAACTTCATCAGGGTTTACACCTTTACTTGGAGATTTTCCGAAGAATTTCTCTACAGCTTCTTGTACCGCAGGAATACGTGTTGAACCACCTACTAAAATCACTTCATCAATATCACTTTTACTTAATCCTGCTGCTTTTAATGCAGTTTCACAAGGTGCTATCGTGCGTTTTACTAAATCGTCAATTAATTTCTCAAAATTAGAACGTGTTAATGTACGTACTAAGTGTTTTGGTCCACTAGCTGTTGCCGTAATATATGGTAAATTGATTTCAGTTTGTGCAGAAGATGATAATTCAATCTTCGCTTTTTCAGCTGCTTCTTTAACTCGTTGTAAAGACATTGGATCTTTACGTAAATCCATACCTTCTTCTTTGTTAAACTCGTCAGCTAACCAATCAATAATTTTTTGATCAACATCATCACCACCTAAATGGGTATCTCCATCTGTTGAAAGTACTTCAAATACACCATCACCTAATTCAAGGATAGATACATCATGTGTTCCTCCACCAAAATCAAAAACCACTATTTTTTGGTCTTTTCCTTTTTTATCTAAACCGTATGCTAAAGCTGCAGCAGTAGGTTCGTTTATAATTCTTCTAACTTTTAATCCTGCAATCTCACCGGCTTCTTTAGTAGCTTGACGCTGACTATCGTTAAAATAAGCAGGTACTGTAATAACAGCTTCACTAACAGAAGTTCCTAAATAATCTTCAGCAGTTTTCTTCATTTTTTGAAGAATCATAGCCGATAATTCTTGTGGCGTATATAAACGACCATCAATATCAACTCTAGGCGTATCATTATCACCTTTAACTACTTTATATGGTACACGTTCTGCCTCATTTTTAGATTCAGAATATTTATTCCCCATAAAACGTTTAACAGAATACACGGTTTTTGTTGGGTTTGTCACCGCTTGACGTTTTGCTGGGTCACCAACTTTAATTTCACCGCCTTCTACAAAAGCGATAACAGATGGCGTTGTTCTTTTTCCTTCTGCATTCGGGATAACTACTGGCTCATTACCTTCCATTACAGAAACGCAAGAGTTGGTTGTTCCTAAATCGATTCCAATAATTTTACTCATAATATTTTATACTTTAATTTGTTGTGTTTACTTATTAATACAATTAATTTTTAAATTTCTATTTAAAATTACCGTAACGTCTTTTTTCGTTCCAGATAAGTCCCTTTTTTTTAGCATTAAGCTTTAAGGTAAATAGATTATTCGTTGTTCTCATAATTTTGTGATTCATTACTTTTATAATGCAATACTCAATTGTCAATGATTATGCCAACCAAAAAATTGCTGACACAGTGTCATATTCTTATCGCAACATCAATATAGCAAAAGGTTTATAGCGCATCCCTATCGGGTCGGGCTATCCGTTGCAAGTCCTCACTCGTTCCTCGCTGTGGGCTTTCCTCTACTATCCCTTGCGCAAATTACGTGTAGCATCAAACTATTAAACTAAAAGAATGTCATTCAACTAAAAAACAATCTATATTTGTTATAAACTTAATTTTTAATTGATGGAGTGTATTTCTGTTTTCGATATGCTAAAAATTGGGGTTGGCCCTTCAAGTTCACATACTTTAGGACCCTGGAGAGCAGCCGAAAGATGGATAAAAGAACTAAAATCCACTAATAAGTTTGAAAACGTTGAGAAAATAACCGTAGACCTTTATGGCTCTTTATCCCTAACAGGAAAAGGGCACGCCACAGATTATGCTATTATGCTTGGTTTAAGTGGTGCAAATCCAGAAACCATACCAACCGAAAGTATTGGTAAAATAGTTTCCGAAATAAAAGACACAAACAAAATCCTATTTAATAAAGAAAAAACGCTAGCATTTAATCCTAAAACGGATATTATATTTAATAGAAAATTTTTGCCATTCCATGCTAATGCATTACAATTTTCAGCAACAATAAACGGCAGAAAAACCAATTCTGTATTTTATTCTATCGGCGGTGGCTTTGTAGTAAAGGAAGAACGCAGAAACTCTAAAAGAAATTTTGAAATAAAATGCTCTTTTCCTTATCCAATAGATAAAGGCACGGAGTTACTCAAGTATTGCACAACCTTAAAAAAACCAATCTCTCAAGTAGTTTTAGAAAATGAAAAATCCATCCGCAACGAAACGGAAATTGATTCAGAATTAAAACGCATTTGGGATACCATGCTCGATTCTATGTATACAGGCTGCCATACCGAGGGCAATCTTCCGGGCGGATTAAATGTACGTCGTCGCGCATTCGACATTCACAAAAATTTGCTAGAAAATTCAAAATACTCCAATCCTGTAGAATGGATTTATGCTATTAGAAACACCGATGTTAAATTTCGCCAAATACTAAAATGGGTTAGTTGTTTTGCATTAGCCGTTAATGAAGTGAATGCCGCTTTGGGTCGTGTAGTTACAGCACCAACCAATGGAAGTGCAGGCGTCATTCCTGCAGTGCTTATGTATTATTTGGTTATTGAAAATCATGATGGGAATTTTGAAGATATTAAGCGCTTTTTACTAACGGCCGGTGAAATTGGGAGCATATTTAAAAAAGGCGCAACCATAAGCGCAGCCATGGGTGGCTGTCAAGCTGAAATTGGTGTGTCTTCAGCCATGGCCGCGGCAGCATTATGCGAACTTTCAGGTGGCACGCCAGAACAAGTTCTAGTTGCTGCAGAAATTGCTATGGAACATCATTTAGGTTTAACCTGCGACCCTATTGGAGGTTTGGTTCAAATACCATGTATAGAACGTAATGCCATGGGTGCTATAAAAGCTATAAATGCTGCTGAATTAGCGTTGGATACAAATCCAGAAAACGTAAAAGTCCCATTAGATAAAGTAGTCGCTACCATGTGGGAAACTGCTAAAGATATGCACTCAAAATATAAAGAAACTTCGGAAGGAGGTTTGGCTGTTGGGGTTTATTTAACAGATTGCTAAATTATCTGTTATCACAATCACCTCGCCTTCGTGTATCAATTATATAGATAATTTTCCACTGGTCACCGTCTTTAAATAATTGAAAAGAGTTCACGCCGCAATGGCTAAAAACATCATTAAACCAAAACTCATATGGTGTCCAGACATTTGCCATATTACCGTCAATTTGTATATTATAATCTAATAAGCGTTCGTCCCATTTTTGATTAGTTGCTCTTGTGGCAATTGCATCCAATAATTTACCAGGATCATCAGTATCCAAAATATCTTTACCTTCTTTATTTCGATAAGCTGTTTGCATCAGTATTTTATCCATCATCACAGATTTCATAAGTAACGTGTCGCCTTTATGAAATCCTTCAAAAAAAGTATCAACCGTCGCTTTAACTTCTAATTCTTCATCGGTTTGACCAAATAATGCTGCTGTTACAAAAAATGCTAAATAAAATATTAAACGCGTCATATTTCAAAATTAAATCTAAAATAAGTGATAATAAATAATGATACTATGCTTTAAAGAAAAGTTTAACAGTATCTAGTTAATTTATTACTTTTACATTCTATCAAAAAAATTTAAAGTACATGTCTGTAGCTAAAAAAGAGTATAAACGTATCACCGTAAAAACATTGACTGATATGAAAGCTAATGGTGAAAAAATATCAATGCTCACAGCATATGATTATACCATGGCAAAAATAGTTGATGGCGCAGGTATTGATGTCATTCTTGTTGGCGATTCTGCCAGTAATGTTATGGCGGGACATGAAACCACATTGCCTATTACATTAGATCAAATGATTTATCATGCATCTTCTGTAATTCGTGCTATAGATAGAGCATTAGTTGTTGTTGATTTACCTTTTGGAAGTTACCAAAGCGACCCTAAAGAAGCGTTACGATCGGCCATTAGAATTATGAAAGAAAGTGGCGCCCACTCTGTAAAAATGGAAGGTGGACGAGAAGTAAAAGAATCTATAAAACGTATTTTAAAAGCAGGGATTCCAGTAATGGGACACTTAGGATTAACACCTCAATCAATATATAAATTCGGTACATATACCGTTCGTGCCAAAGAAGAACAAGAAGCAGATCAACTTATCGAAGACGCTAAAATGTTAGAAAGAATAGGATGTTTCGGAATTGTTTTAGAAAAAATACCTGCTGCATTAGCTAAACAAGTTGCGAAAAGTGTAAGCATCCCAATTATTGGTATTGGCGCTGGTAATGGCGTAGATGGGCAAGTTTTGGTATTACACGATATGTTAGGAATGACCCATGAATTTAATCCTCGTTTTTTACGTCGATACATGAATCTTTATGAAGATATGACTACAGCAATTTCTCAGTACGTTTCAGATGTAAAAGATAAAGACTTTCCTAATGACAATGAGCAATATTAATCTAGACTTCTTGAATGTCTAAAATTCTTTCCAATAGATCTAACTTAGAAGTTCTTTTTGAGGATAATCATATCATTATTGTAAACAAACGTGCTGGCGATATTGTTCAAGGTGATAAAACAGGCGACAAACCTCTAAGTGACGTTGTAAAAGAGTATATTAAGGATACATATAACAAACCGGGAAATGTTTATTTAGGCACAGTACATAGGTTGGACCGTCCAACTACAGGTCTCGTTGTTTTTGCAAAAACAAGTAAAGTACTTCCACGACTCAATAAATTATTTTTAACAAAAGATATTAAAAAAACCTATTTGGCTATTGTTAAAAATGCACCGCCAAAAACGGAAGATACGCTTATTCATTGGTTGAAAAAAAATCCAAAAAACAATAAGTCTAAGGCATATTTAAAAGAAATAGCTGAAAGCAAAAAGGCCATTCTTCATTATAAAATATTAAAAAAATTAGACAACTATTATTTACTCGAAATTAATCTGGAAACCGGAAGACATCATCAAATTAGAGCACAACTTTCTAGTATTGGAAGTATGATAAAAGGAGATTTAAAATATGGTTTTGATAGAAGCAACAAAGATGCAAGTATCCATTTACATGCCAGACATATTGAGTTCGTTCATCCTGTGAAAAACACTGTTATAACTGCTACGGCTCCATTGCCGAAAGATCCAGTTTGGGACGCTTGTTTGTAAATAATATTTACCTTTATAAAAAACTAACTTTGAAAACTATTCCAGAATTAATTTCCGAACAGAAAATATTTTTTAAGTCTGAAAAAACTAAAGATGTAAATTATAGAATATCGCTTCTAAAAGCGCTCAAAAATGAGGTGATTAGTAACGAGCAAGCTATTTATCATGCACTTTATAAAGACTTTAAGAAATCGGAATTTGAAACCTTTATCAGCGAATATGGCCTGGTTATTTCTGAATTAAATTTAGCAATAAAAAACCTTAAAAAATGGTCTAAACCCAAACGCGTAAAAGGATCAATTCTCACATTTCCATCAGCCAGTTATATTTACAAAGAACCTTATGGCAACGTTTTGATAATTGCTCCATGGAATTATCCATTTCTATTGGCATTAGCACCTTTAATTATGGCAATTGCAGCAGGAAATACAGTTGTTTTAAAGCCTAGTGAACTAACATCCAATACAGCTCGTGTTTTAACCAAAATTATAGGTAACGTATTCCCAGAACAAGTTGTCGTTTCAATTGAAGGCGGTATTGAAGTTTCAACAACACTTTTAGAACAACGCTGGGATTACATCTTTTTTACTGGAAGTGTGCCTGTGGGAAAAATTGTGGCAAAAGCTGCCGCAGTTCATTTAACTCCTGTAACGCTTGAACTGGGTGGGAAATCACCCTGTATTATTGATGATAGTATCAAATTGAAACTAGCAGCCAAACGTATTGTTTGGGGTAAATTTTTAAATGGTGGACAAACTTGTATTGCTCCTGATTATTTGGTTGTGAAGTCGGAAATTAAGCAAAACTTAATTGAAAATTTGATAGTTGAAATAGAAGCGAGCTATGGAGAGCACATTAAAAATTCTAAAGATTTTCCACGAATAATAAACCAACGAAATGCGCAAAGATTAGATAACATGTTAAATGATTCTACTATTGTTTTTGGTGGCGATATTGACTTAGAAACATGTTACTTATGCCCTACTTTAATTGATGAGCCAGAATTGGAAAGCGAAGTGATGAAAGATGAGATTTTTGGACCGATTTTGCCCATATTAACTTATGATACCGAAAATGATATTGATAAAATTATATCACATTTTGAAAAACCATTGTCTTTCTATGTTTTTTCAAATAATAAATCATTCGCTGAACGTATGATAACTAAATATAGTTTCGGAGGAGGTGTAATTAATGACTTATTGATACATTTTGGAAACCATAGACTGCCATTTGGCGGCGTTGGTGCCAGTGGAATGGGCGCTTATCATGGTAAACATGGATTTGATACGTTTTCGCATCATAAATCGATTGTTAAACGTAAAAACTGGATTGATCCACCTGTGCGCTATGCACCATACAATGGTAAATTAAAACTACTTAAAACATTATTTCGTTTATTCAATTAATATGTTTTTAAGCTTAATATTTTAATTTTTTAGTTTAATGGATAGTTTAAAGTTAAGGTAACACCTTCATTAGGTTTAGAAGAGAGTCCTAATGTACCATTAATTAATTTTGCTCTGCTCATCATATTAATTAGTCCAGAACCTGTTTCAACTTCATTTATATTAAACCCAATCCCGTCATCTTTTGCAGTTATAATAAGATATTCTGGTTTATACTCTAAAACAATACTTAGGTTTTTTGCTTCAGAATACTTTACGGAGTTTGATAAAAACTCTTGTAGTATTCTAAAAATAATAATCTCATGTTTTTTATTTTCAAACGCTACTTTATTTCCTACTATCTTCAATTCTGCTGATGTGAATTTCAGCTTTTTTAAACGATCTAATTCGTTTGTTATAGATTTTTCAAACCCTATATTTAAAATAACTTCGTTATTTAAAGTTTTGGATAATTGACGTACTTCGGCTAAGCTTTCTTTTAGTGCGTTTGTTGTGTCAGTAAATTTTTCTTTAACAACATCATCCACTTCCATTTTTAAAATACTTAATTGCATGCTTGCAAAAGACAATAATTGGCCAATATTATCGTGTAATTCCCATCCAATATTTTTTAGTGTTTGTTCTTGTGTTTCAGTTTGTGCTTTCACGATTTCTTCTTCAAAAGCTTGTTGCTGTTTTATGCGTTCTAATAATAAATTGTTTTTTCGTTTTAAAAAAACTATAAAAAATATCACTACTAATGACGTTACAATAACCAAAACAGCGATCATATAAATTAATAAATAACGTTCTGAAGCTGTACTAGCTAGTCGTTCTGAGGTTTGCACCATAACAAAGCAAAGGTAAAAGTTAAATACATACTTATATTGGCAAATAAATAAATCTGCCATTTTAAAAATACAAAATCCCAATCTGACGTTGTAAAATAATTTTCAAAAAATACAATTGGCGTAATTATTATCCACCAAATAAAAATAGCAACGCTTATGTAAAAATTAATAGATTTATAAAATATTAAAATACCATCGCTAAGTAAAATCTCTATAAAATAAAATCCTATACAAAGGAATATAATAATGGCTCCAATAATGTTAATAATAGGGAGTGAGCTGTTAAAAAAATCATCAATATTTAAACTAATGTAAGTAACCGAAAATAGTAAAAAAGTAAAAGCGCAGTATTTTATAATGGCTTTAAATCTTCCATTTTTTAAAATCTTAAAATAATAAAAAGCAAAAAATAAAATGGCCAATACTTTCCAAAATACCGTATACCACCAGTAATTTTTCACAAAAATAGTTCCATCAAGAAAACTAAAAACTCCATTATTACTAATATATCGAGTGTAGCCTCCTAGAAAATCACAAATACTCAAATAAATTAAAAAGTATATAAAATACTTGGTGGAGGTGTTTTTGTATTTTTTTAATAACAGTATTCCTGTCACAGCCGCTAATAGCTCTACAGAATGTGTTATAATGCTGTAATAACTTAATAAAAAATCGTTCATTTTAATATTAGTCTAAATCTATTTCTTTTTCAGGTTTGCAAAATATTAAAGCGAACGTAAAAGTTGAATACATAAAAATATTAGCCGACAAATATAAAAGCCTTCTTATTTTAATATATTCCCAATCTCGTTGAAAAACATCTATTTGATAGGTTGTATAG
>NZ_JABDMV010000099.1 GCF_013001275.1 Flaviramulus sp. | reverse complement strand
CATTAACATCTGGCGACATACTCGCTGTTCTATTTGTTGGCCCAATTGACCCTGCAACGAAACGAGGTTTATGAGGTTCTTTAGCAGTAAATTCATTAGCAACTTCCTTAGCAATTTTAGCTGACTGATAATTGAGTTCGTACACCAAATCCTCCAACTGATAATCTGCCATGGCAATTGTAGTTCCAGAAAATGTATTGGTTTCTACAATATCTGCCCCAGCTTCAAAATATTTTCCGTGAATGGTTTTTATAGCTTCTGGTTGTGTAATAGACAATAAGTCGTTGTTACCTTGTAATGGTGTTGGATAATCTTTAAAGCGTTCGCCTCGAAAATCTTCTTCGGTAAATTTGTAGGCTTGTAGCATGGTTCCCATAGCACCATCCAGCACTAAAATACGATTTTGTAAAACTTGTTTAATAATTGACATTTTTGATATATTATATCTATATGTCATCAAGAAAAGTAAAAGAAACACTTTTCGTTATCTTTCCAATAATCTTTATAATTATTAGTAGAATTTAGCACCTTCTTTATTAGATAAAGGGTTGCCAAGGCTTCAACGGGTCTATTCCCTCTGCCTTTCTTGATAACAACATTAATACGTTTATGAACTAAGAACAAAAATAACAACTATATTGTTCTTATCCTTATTAATCTTTAAAAATTTAAGCATTTATTCGAACAATGTGGACGACAAATAGCGGTCTCCTCTATCGCAGATAATCGCAACAATTACGCCTTCATCAATTGACTCAGCAATTTTTAAAGCACAATATACGGAACCACCACTACTCATTCCTGCAAAAACCCCTTCTTCCTTTGCTAATTTAATGGTTGTTGCTTTGGCATTTTCTTCTGAAACATCTACAACTATATCCACTTTTTTAGGGTCGAAAAACTTTGGCACATAATCTGGAGACCATTTTCTAATTCCTGGAATTCTTGCGCCATCGGCAGGTTGTGCGCCAACAATGGTTATGTTCTTATTTTTCTCATTCAAATATGTTGATACTCCAGTAATTGTTCCTGTGGTTCCCATTGCAGAGACAAAATGCGTTATTTTACCATTGGTTTGTTCCCAAATTTCAGGCCCAGTAGTTTTATAATGTGCTTTCCAATTATCATCATTTTCAAACTGATTTAACAACGTATATCCCTTTTCATCTCTTAATTTAAAAGCCAAATCTCTTGAACCTTCAATACCAATTTCAGACGATGTTAATATAACCTCAGCACCATACGCACGCATGGTTTTAACACGTTCTTCTGTAGAATTCTCAGGCATGATTAAAACCATATTTAATCCCAATAATTTTGATATAAAAGCTAAGGCAATACCTGTATTTCCACTAGTAGCTTCAACTAAGGTTCCGCCTTTTTTAATACTACCTCGTTTTAAGGCTTCATTAATCATATTAAAAGCAGGTCTGTCTTTTACACTACCTCCGGGATTATTTCCCTCAAGTTTTAGAAAAAGACGCACTCCTTTTTTAGAAAGGAGATGTGTTGCCTCCACTAAAGGCGTGTTTCCTATTTGACCAATTATACTATTCTCGAATGCCATTCTTTTTTGGTCTTATTTTAATTTCAGTTTGATAAGTAACTAATGAATTTTCAGGAACTGATTCCGTAATCCAAACATTTGCTCCAATAATACTATTAGCGCCAATGGTAATATCACCTCCTAAAATAGTAGCATTTGCATATATACAAACATTATCTTCAATAGTTGGATGTCTTTTAACTTTTGCTAAATCTTTAGAAATTTGTATTCCACCTAATGTAACACCTTGATATATTTTTACATTATTTTTTATAATGGATGTTTCACCAATTACAATACCTGTTCCGTGGTCGATAAAAAAAGATTCGCCAATTGCTGCGCCAGGATGAATATCAATACCTGTTATACCGTGAATATATTCACTCATCATTCTTGGTAAAATATAAACATCTAATTTATATAAAGCATTGCTTAATCTATAAATTGAAATAGCATGAAATCCAGGGTAGGCTAAATATATTTCATCTAATGAATGTGAAGCCGGATCGTTACATTCAAAAGCAACAGCATCTAAATCTAATTTCTTTCTAATTGCAGGAAGTTCGTTTTGAAATGTAGCCCAAATATGGTTTCCATTTTCAATTTTCAAACTAGAAAGGATTTTAAGAAACGTTTTTTCTAGGTATTCACTATTCACCTTTTCTTGTTCACAATCAAATAGGGAATAAAACAGCTTTTTTGTGAACGTTTTAACCGTATCTTTTAAACAAACATTATAGCTTTTCACACAAATATATTTCTAATTAATAGCTTGAACTACTGCTTTTGGTGCTTCTTTTCGTGTACCGTCAAATCCATTAATACCGCTAACAGTTGTGTATTTTAATACATATTTTTTACCCGGATTGATGATTCTGTAAGCCGCTTGACACATTAATGTTGCTTCATGGAAACCACATAAAATTAACTTTAATTTTTCTGGATACGTATTTACATCACCAATGGCGAAAATCCCAGGAATGTTTGTTTGATAGTTTAATGAATTATCAACTTTTATGGCATTTTTTTCAATATCCAGACCCCAATTTGCTATTGGACCTAATTTTGGTGATAAACCAAATAATGGAATAAAATGATCGGTTTCTAATCGAGTTACTTCACCATCTTTTGTTACGCTAATTGATTCAATCTTTCCATCACCATGCAAATCAGTGACCTCAGCAGGTGTAATTAATTTAATTTTATTTAAAAGTGTTAGTTCCCTAACTTTTTCAACAGAATCAAGTGCTCCTCTAAATTCGTTTCTTCTATGGATTAAAGTAACAGATGAAGCCACATCAGTTAAGAAAATACTCCAATCTAAGGCGGAGTCTCCTCCTCCAGAAATCACTACTTTTTTACCTCTGTAAAATTCTGGGTCTTTGATAATGTATTCCACACCCTTATCTTCATAATCAGGAATAGCATCAATAGTTGGCTTTCTAGGTTCAAAAGACCCCAAACCACCTGCAATAGCAACTATTGGTGCGTGATGTTGTGTACCTTTATTTGTTGTTACAATAAATGAACCATCATCTTGTTTTTCTATAGTTTCAGCACGTTCACCCAAGGTAAATCCAGGCTCAAACTGCTTCCCTTGTTCTAATAAATTTTTGGTTAAATCACCCGCCAAAATTTCTGGAAAACCAGGAATATCATAAATGGGTTTCTTTGGATAAATCTCTGAACATTGTCCACCTGGTTGTGGCAATGCATCAATTAAGTGACATTTTAATTTTAATAAACCTGCTTCAAATACCGTGAATAATCCGGTTGGTCCTGCTCCTATGATAAGTATATCAGTCTTAATCATTTTATGATTCTTTTTTTTCAATTAATCCCTTTGTGAATTCGTTTAGTGTTTCTACCTTTTCTTCGAAATCACCCTTTATTGTTTTTCTATATTCGTTTAAATTCTTCACTAAATCGTCCACATTTTCAGGAATTACATCCTCGAAAAACTGACGTAACCGTTTAGCTGTAGTTGGCGATTTCCCATTTGTTGAAATGGCAACTTTCACATTTCCTTTTGTTACAATGCCTCCCATATAAAAATCGCAATATGGCGGATTATCAGCAACATTAACTAAAATGCTTTTCTTTCTGCAATGCTTATAAACTTTGACGTTGACTTCAGGAACATCTGTCGTTACCACCACAATATGCTTTCCTCTTAAATACTTTTTTTTGTATTTATCTTCAACCAAGGTAACACATCCTTTTTTTGCAAGCGCAATAGTACCCTCTCTAAACATAGGAGACACCAAAGTTACGTGTGCATCAGGACTAGATTTTAACAAGAATGTTAGCTTTTCTTCGGCCACAAAACCACCACCTACAATAAGCACATTTAGGTTTTTAGCTTTTAAAAAAATTGGATATAAATTATTTCTTTCCATAATTTATTCCTGAACTACCTCTCTTCTTATTGAATCTAATATTGCTCGCTCTTGAACAACATCTCCAATAATTATAATTGCAGGCGATGTTAATTCTTGTTCATTAACTACCTGTTGAATATTACGAATCGTTCCAAAACCAACCTTCTCATTTTCTCGCGTTCCGTTTTGAATAATGGCTACAGGTGTATTTCTTTTGTTTTCAGCATAAAAGGTTTTAACAATTTCACCTAATTTATGCATTCCCATTAAAATTACAACAGTTGCTGTAGATTTTGCCGCCAAAGCCACATCGTTAGATAAAGCATGATCTTTTGTAGTGGCTGTAACCACCCAAAAACTTTCTGAAGACCCTCGTTTTGTTAAAGGAATACCTTGATATGCGGGTACTGCTAAAGCTGATGAGATTCCAGGAACAACATAGGTTTCTAAACCAAACTGCCTTACATAATCAATCTCTTCTGCACCACGTCCAAAAATAAATGGATCTCCACCTTTTAAGCGCACTACGTGTCCTTTTTCTTTAGCTTTAGTTACAATAAGATCATTGATTTGCTCTTGCTGAAACGCATAACACCCCTTGCGTTTCCCTACAAAAATAAGCTCCACATTTTCGGAAGCATACTTAAGTAAAGACTCATTTATAAGGGCGTCATATAATATGACATCTGCAGATTTAATAGCTTTAATAGCCTTAATAGTAATTAATTCTTCATCACCAGGACCTGCACCTACAACTGTTAATTTTGGAGTTTTAATAATCATGATTATTTTTTAAACTGCCTTTTTTTCTATTAGAGTTTGAGTCTCTCTGTATGCTCTTACTTTATCTAAAAAATGATTTGCATTACCAATATACTTGGAAGCAAAATCTGCAGTTGGTGCAAATTTATTAATTTGATATATCAATTCTGAAAAAGAAACACCTAAATCTATCTTTCCACTTGTTACAAACAACTCATCAAACTGAGAAATAATTCCAGCATGGGTATTTGTTTTCTTATTTTCAGCTAATAATAACGCTTTCGCGGAATTTACTAAAGAGCTATATGCATGATAAATAGCACTTGAATACACTTTATTATTGTAAGCTTCCTTAGCATTTCCAATTTTCTCTTCACTTTCTAAAAACAAAGTAGCAATTAAATCGATTACGACGCCAGCACATTCACCTATACCAATTTCTTTAACATACTTTTTTTCTTCACCCCAATCAATAAAATCGGCTTGAGTTAAATTAGTAACATCTTGTAATTCATTTAAGAAATCGTAAAAATACTTTTCACCTTTTTCTTTATAATATTCTACAAATGGTTTTCCGTTTGCATTCGCTTCAAAATCATTCAAAATAAGCCTTAAAGCATCTGGACCTCTTTTACTAGGTACTTTCACAACTTTATCAGCAAATGTAGCATTCCCATCACCTAAATTACCTCCTCCTAACAATACCTGTAAAGCAGGCGCAACTAATTTATCTGGCGTTCGAACTGACATACCCTGGAAACCAATGTTAGCCATATTGTGTTGCCCACAAGCATTCATACATCCACTAATTTTAATAACTAAATCTTCGTTCTTTAAATATTGTGGGTATTCAGATTTAATAACGCGCTCTAATTCATCGGCAATTCCAGTACTACTAGCTATTCCTAAATTACAAGTGTCTGTTCCTGGGCATGCTGTAATATCAACCGCTTTATTGTAACCGGCTTC
>NZ_JABDMV010000095.1 GCF_013001275.1 Flaviramulus sp. | reverse complement strand
AAAAATCTAATTCAAAAAGTAATCGAATATAATGCGTTAAGTTTTTAAGTAATACTGTTCCCATACCAGCCAAAAAACCAACTAATATACTGAGTATATAAACAAATTGCCGCTCGGAAATATGTTTGTATTTCCAAATTAAAAATTTGCGTAATACACTTTTTGTTGTAAAAGGCATTTTTAAAATTATCAAAAAAATCCTGTTAAACACAGAATTTTATTTTATGGTTTTAAATTAAGTTTTAAACTCAATTCTTTCAATTGATCATCATCAATTGGCGCTGGCGCATCAATCATAACATCTCGTCCATTATTATTTTTTGGGAAGGCAATAAAATCCCGAATGGTTTCTTGTCCGCCTAAAATAGCTACCAATCTATCTAACCCAAATGCTAATCCACCATGAGGTGGCGCACCGTATTGAAAAGCATCCATTAAAAACCCAAATTGTGCTTTTGCTTCTTCAGGTGTAAACCCTAAATAATCAAACATTAAAGACTGTGTTTCTTTATCATGAATTCTTATAGAACCACCACCAATTTCATTTCCGTTTAAAACCAAATCGTAGGCATTGGCTTTAACATCACCCGGATTCGTTTTTAATAATTCTAATTGTCCCGGTTTGGGTGAAGTAAAAGGGTGATGCATTGCGTGGTAGCGTTCGGTGTCTTCGTCCCATTCTAATAATGGAAAATCCATAACCCAAAGAGGTGCAAATTCGTTAGGATTTCTAAGCCCTAATCGAGTTGCTAATTCCATACGTAAAGCACTAAGTTGAGCACGAACTTTATTTTTATCTCCTGAAAGTACACAAACTAAATCACCTGGTTTAGCTCCAGTTATTTCGGCCCATTTTGCTAAATCTTCTTGATTGTAAAATTTATCAACTGATGATTTAAAAGAACCATCATCAGTACAACGTGAATAAATCATACCTAAAGCACCAATTTGAGGTCGCTTTACCCAATCAATTATTTTATCTATTTCTTTTCGGGTATAACTATTTCCACCAGGAACAGCAATTCCAACAACCAATTCTGCATTGTTGAAAACTCCAAAATCTTTGTGTTGTGTGACTTCATTTAACTCACCAAATTCCATCCCAAAACGAATGTCTGGTTTGTCATTTCCATACAACCGCATAGCATCATCATAAAGCATTCTAGGGAATTTTTCAACTTCTACACCGTTTATTTCTTTTAGTAAATGACGTGTTAAGCCTTCAAAAGCATTTAATATATCTTCTTGTTCAATAAATGCCATTTCACAATCTATTTGTGTAAATTCTAGTTGTCTATCGGCACGTAAATCTTCATCTCTAAAGCATTTTACAATTTGAAAGTATTTGTCCATACCACCAACCATAAGCAATTGCTTAAATGTTTGAGGGGATTGTGGGAGCGCATAAAACTGTCCAGCATTCATACGTGAAGGCACTACAAAATCACGAGCACCTTCTGGTGTAGACTTAATTAAATAAGGTGTTTCAACTTCTATAAACCCTTCTTTTGAAAGATAATTGCGAACCTCCTGCGTGACTTTATGTCTAAAAATTAAATTGTTTTTAACAGGATTTCGTCGAATATCTAAGTATCGATATTTCATTCTAATATCTTCACCACCATCCGTTTTATCTTCTATTGTAAAAGGTGGTAACAGCGCCTCATTTAATATACTTAATTTGGATACTAAAATTTCAATATCTCCCGTTTTTATTTTTGGATTTTTTGAAGCACGTTCAATAACGGTTCCTTTAACTTGAATAACAAATTCACGTCCTAAATTTTGAGCTTGCACAATTAGGTCTTTGGAAGTACGTTCCTCATCAAATACGAGTTGAGTAATTCCATAACGGTCTCGTAAATCTACCCACACAATAAACCCTTTATCGCGTGACTTTTGAACCCATCCAGCGAGGGTTACTTCTTTATTTATATTGGAAATTGTTAATTCTCCGCAATTATGACTTCTAAACATAATAAATTTTTGATGTGCAAATTTAAGCAAATCAGGTAGAGTACATATTGTTAAGGATGTTTTTTTGAGATAAAACGAAATTAAGTTGACTTCCTTTCGCAGAAATAAACCATATTATTCAGATTTCATTATTATTATTGTTTATAGCATTTTATTAAAGATATCTTAATTTTTAGATAATTTATTTGATGAATAAAAGCATTTACGTAAAATTTTAGTCGAAATTATCGCACCTTAATTCGATAATATGCATATATTAGCAATCACTAACTTAAAATAATATATTATGAGTAAATTATTACATTCAAAACTTTTGATGTTCTTTCTCTTTTTAGGAATATCCGGGTTTATTTCAGGACAAGAAGTTTCAGGTACTGTTACTGATGATTCGGGACCATTACCAGGGGTTTCTGTGGTTGTTAAAGGAACTACAACCGGAACCACAACAGACTTTGATGGTAACTATTCAATTAATGCAAACAATGGAGATACGCTTGTTTTCTCTTATGTTGGGTATGATACGCAGCAAACTATTGTTACAGGTAACACCATAAACGTTACTTTAAAATCGGGTGTTGCTTTAGATGAAGTAGTGCTTATTGGATCGAGAAACCCAAGTAGAACTGCTGTAGATACACCAGTTCCTGTTGATGTTATTGATATTTCAGAGCTAACATCAGCTGGACCGCAAGTTAATTTAAATCAAATTTTAAATTTTGTGGCGCCTTCTTTCACATCAAATACGCAAACCATATCTGATGGAACAGACCATATTGATCCAGCGTCGTTAAGAGGATTAGGACCAGATCAAGTTTTGGTTTTAATTAACGGAAAAAGAAGACATAATTCGTCTTTAGTTAATGTAAACGGAACGTTTGGTAGAGGTAGTGTTGGTACAGATTTAAATGCTATACCATCTGGCGCTATTCAAAGATTAGAAGTAATGAGAGATGGAGCTGCTGCGCAATACGGATCGGATGCGATTGCTGGAGTAATTAATATTGTATTAAATACAAGTGTTAATGAACTTACATTGAATATGACTACCGGCGCCAACTTCGCTAAAAATGCGAACGACCAAACAGGGGGCGTTGATGGTGAAACAGTAAATATTAGTGCCAATTACGGATTGGCTTTAGGAGAAAAAGGCGGTTATATAAATTTTACCGGTGATTTTGATTTTAGAGAACATTATAGTAGAATGAAAGAATGGGAAGGCGATGTTTTTAATCTTTATAACACCGTTGAAAGATTCGCAAATAATGACGGCTATAGTTTAGCAAATTTATTAGATGATGATGTGGATGATGTTATTCAATACGGTAATGCTGCTGGATTAGGATTAAGTCCTACCGCAACAAAAGCAGAACTTCAAGATATTTTATCTGCTGATAATACTTCAGCTGAATTAGCAGCAAGAGGATTAACAAGAAGCGATTTTAATATGCGTGTCGGTCAATCTGAAGTACGTGGAGGACGATTTTTTGCGAATATGTCAATTCCATTAGACGAAGATGGAACAGAGTTATATTCATTTGCAGGTATGAGTTCAAGAAAAGGAAATTCTGCAGGATTCTACAGATTACCAAACCAAAGTAGAACCTATACACCAGCGTACATTAATGGGTTTTTACCTGAAATTAATTCAACCATTTCAGATAAATCTCTTGCCGTTGGTATAAAAGGAGTAGTTAATGGCTGGAATATTGATTTAAGTAATACATATGGTAAAAACGCATTTTTATATACGATAGGTAATACTTTTAATGCATCACGCCAAAATGCATCTCCAACTACATTTGATGCAGGTGGATTTAACTTTGCACAAAACACCGTTAATTTAGATATCAATCAGTTTTATGAAGATATTATGAGCGGTTTAAATATTGCTTTTGGTGCAGAATACCGCTTAGAAAATTATGAAATAATTGCTGGTGAAGAAGCTTCTTATGGCCAATACACACAGGCTGGTGAACTTATTACTTTACCAACACAAAGTCCTGCTGTAGATTTCTTTGACAATGGAAGACCAGGAGGTTCTCAAGTATTTCCAGGATTTAGTCCTGCTAACGAATTGTCGAGAGATAGAAGTAGTATCGCTGGATATTTCGATTTAGAAGCTGATTTCTCTGAAACCTTTTTAGCAAGTTTTGCAACACGTTTTGAAAACTATTCAGATTTCGGATCGACTATCAATTTTAAATTAGCAACAAGATTAAAAGCAAGTGAAAATGTAAATATAAGAGCAGCTTTAAACACAGGGTTTAGAGCACCATCTTTACACCAGTTAAACTTTAACTCAACATCTACTATATTCCAAGATGGTATTCCAGTAGAAGTAGGAACGTTTTCAAATGACAGTAGAGCAGCAAAACTTTTAGGTATTCCTCAATTAAAAGAAGAAACTTCTAGAAGTATCAGTTTAGGTTTTACTGCTAAAATGCCAGAAGCAAACTTAACATTAACAGTTGATGGTTATTTTGTAGGTATTGATGATAGAGTGGTTTATACCGGTCAATTTAGAGGACCAGGAACTGGAACAGAATTGGATAATTTACTATCCCAAGCAAACGCATCAGCAGCTTCGTTTTTTGCTAACGCTATTGATACAGAGTCAAAAGGGTTAGACCTTGTACTGACACATAAAACAGATTTAGGCACAAATTCTAGATTAAAATCTGATTTATCAGGAACATTTTCAAAAACTAAGCAAGTTGGAGCAATTAATGCTTCTAAAGTTTTAAGAGATGCAGGATTAGTGGATACTTACTTCCCTGAAGATAGCAGAATTTATCTTGAGAAAGCTGTTCCACGTACGAAAGTGAATTTAACTAATAACTTAAGTACAGGTAAATGGAATGTTTTTTTAAGAAATGTTTGGTTTGGCGAAGTTTCGGAAGCAACTACTAACGTAGCTAATCAACAAGAGTTTGGCTCGAAATTAGTAACTGATTTATCTTTTGGCTACCAAGCTTCTGAAAGTTTAACTCTTACTATTGGTGCTAATAACTTATTGGATGTTTATCCGGATAGAGCTATTGAAGCGAATAGAAGTGGCGGACGTTTTGATTGGTCTCGACGTTCTCAACAATTTGGAATTGGAGGTAGATTCCTTTTTGCAAGAGTAAGCTTTAAGTTGAAATAAAGAGTATTTAATATTTTTTTAAAAGCTCCATAATTTAAATTATGGAGCTTTTTTTATTAATCTTTAATCATGATGATAAAAATAAATAAATATATAAGTCAGTTAAAACCTTCGGCTACTTTAGCTATAAACCAAAAGGTAAAACAACTTAGAAATAAAGGCGAAACCGTATTTCATTTTGGATTTGGGCAATCTCCATTTCCTATTCATAATAGCATTATAAATGCTTTAAAAGAAAATGCATCACAAAGTCATTATTTACCAACAATTGGTCTTGAAGATCTAAGGATTCAAATTGGAAAATTTTTAAAAACCCATCAAAATATTAATGCCAATTGGGAGTATATATTTATTGGTCCAGGCAGTAAAGAATTACTTTACCAAACCATTATAATTTTAGAAGGTACTTTTTTAATCCCTAAAGGCAGTTGGGTGAGTTATTTGCCTCAAATACATTCTAAAAACGGTAAATATGTTATTCTCGAAACAGATTTATTAGATAATTTTAAATTAACTCCAAAGGTATTAGAAGCTTACTGTAAACAAAATTCAAACGAACAAAAAACACTCATTTTAAATTCACCAAACAATCCAACAGGCGCCGTTTATTCTTCTCAGGAATTACAAAATCTTGCTAAAATTTGTAAAACTTATAATATTATAGTCATGTCTGATGAAATTTATTCTCAGGTAAACTTTAAAGATAATTTTTCTCCTAGTATTTCAACTTATTATCCAGAACGCACCATTGTTTTTGGAGGTTTAAGTAAAGTTTTTTCTGCAGGAGGATATCGATTAGGATTTATGTTTTTACCCAAAGACTTGCAGCAATATCAAAGTGTATTTATGTCTTTGTTTAGTGAAACCTTTAGTGCTGTGGCTGCACCAATTCAATTCGCAGCTATTAAAGCTTTTAAAATGAAATTGGAGTTACATAATTACATAAAAAACAGTAATAAAATATTAAAAGGAATTTCATCATATGTGTACTCAGAATTAAAATCGGTTAATATTGAATGTACAGAACCTCAAGGCGCTTTTTATATGATGATTGGGTTTAATAATTTTAAAAAAGAAATTAATGCTTTAGGAATTTATACAAGCGAAAGTCTTGCAGAATATTTGCTTGATACCTATAAGGTAGCCTTGTTACCAGGATGTGATTTTTATTTTAACAAAAAAGATTTTTTTTTCAGATTAGCTTTTGTTGATTTTAATGGAAAGGAAGGGTTAAAAGCATTAGAAAAAGAAGGTAATATTGATGAAGCTTTTATTAAGAAACATTGTTCAAATATTTTCGATGGGGTAAAACAAATAAAAGCACTTATTACTAATTTAGATTTACGATAGATAGAATTATAAATCATGAGTTAAATTATGGCCAAAGTATAATTTTTTCTTAAAATCAAGAATAACCTAAATTAAAATTCAGATTTTTAATAATACTTCAAATTTTTGGCATGAAAATTCAGAATATTTTATATACATGCATAATATATTGAAATAAAAAATCAAAATTCTTCATAAAATTTATATATTCGCGCAAACTAATTAAAAACTAAAATATTATTATGAGTGAATTTTTAAAACTTAAATCATTGATGTTTCTATTATTTTTAGGGGCTTCAGGAGCAATTACTGCACAAGAAGTGTCGGGGATTGTTTCAGATGAAACAGGACCATTACCTGGAGTGTCTGTTATCGTTAAAGGCACTACAAGTGGCTCAACCACCGACTTTGATGGGAAGTATTCAGTAAATGCAAACAACGGAGATGTATTAGTATTTTCTTATGTAGGTTATGATACGCAACAAGTTACTGTTTCTGGTAATACGTTAAATGTAACAATGAAATCAGGTGTTGCCTTAGATGAAGTTGTACTGGTTGGTTCACGTACGGCGCCTAGAAGTAATGTTGACAGTCCTTTACCGGTTGATGTTGTTGGAGTTAAAGAATTAACTTCTACAGGTCAAGCTACTTTTGATAAAGCATTACAATATAGAATCCCATCTTTTAATACAGTACAAACGCCTGTGAATGATGCAACTTCTTTATTAGATCCTTATGAAATTAGAAACATGGGACCAAGTAGAACATTAATTCTTATTAATGGTAAGCGTAAAAACTTAAGTGCTTTATTATACACGCAAACTTCTCCAGGTCGTGGTGAAACAGGTGCTGATATCTCTGCAATTCCAACAGATGCAATTAAACGCGTAGAAATACTTCGGGATGGAGCTTCTGCACAATACGGTTCTGATGCAATTGCTGGTGTAATGAACATTATACTGAAAGATAATGCAAGCATAGGTTCCGCTACTTTAAGAACTGGTCTTACTTCTGAAGGTGACGGTGAAATGTTTGGTTTTAGCGTAAATAACGGAAGCACAATTGGAGACGATAAAGGCTTTATTAATTATACTATTGACTTTTCGAAAGTTAATCTAGCCAACAGACCAGGTACGGTAAATGCAGATGGTGAAGCTGCCGATTTTGGAGCAAACATTTCAGATGTTCGTGAATTTTTATCACGTCGTCCAGACGCAGGAAATATTAATGGATCTCCTGAGACAGCTGCTTCTAAGTTCTTAGTAAATAGTGGTATTGATTTAAGCGATAATACAGAACTATATTTTAATGCAGCATATGTATTTAAAAAAGTAAATAGTTTTGCTAACTACAGAACTCCTTATTGGAGAACCATTACCGATTTTCCATATTTAGCAGACTTTTTTCCTGGAAATCATCCAACAAATGCGGGTGGTTATGATGGTTATGTGCCAACATTTGAAGGTTTATTAAACGATTATAATGGAACTGTTGGTATTAAAACAACAATTAATGATTGGAATGTAGATTTAAGTTATACAACAGGTGGAAACACGCAAACTTATAAAGTGAATAATTCACATAACAGAAACTTTGTATACTCACCTTCAACATGGGTTGATTCAAACAACAATGGTTCTGTTGATGATGGTGAAATTACTGAAGGTTCTGAATTATACAGATCTAACAGTCCACAATCATTCGATCCAGGAGGAACACGATTTACACACAATGTTGGGAATATTGATATTAATAGAATCCTTTCAGACCAAGTTAGTATTGGTTTTGGAGCGGAGTTTAGAAATGAAACTTTTGAAGTAATTGAAGGTATTTTGTCATCATATGATGGTGGTGGAGCCGATTCCTTCTCAGGTAACAGTCCAGAGAACTCTGGTAAGTTTAACCGTTACAACATTGGTGGATATTTTTCTATTGATTATGACGTTAGTGATGCTTTTTTATTAAGTGGAACAATAAGATCAGAAAACTATTCGGATTTTGGAAATACGTTTGTATATAAATTAAGCTCTCGTTTAAAATTAAACGAAAAGCTTACAGCTAGAGCTTCTGTTTCTTCAGGGTTTAGAGCACCAACATTACACCAAATTTATACTCAAAAAGCACAATATAGCTTTATTCCTGGGCAAGGCATACAAGTTGGTGGTTTAGTTAATAATGTATCAACACAGGCAAAATTATTAGGTCTTCCAGCATTAGATGCTGAAACATCTAACAACTTTACTATTGGATTAGGTGGTAAATTAACTAATACATTAAGTTTTACTGTAGATTATTATAGTATTAATGTAGAAGATAGGATTGTATTAGGTTCTGAGGTTACACCTCCTAATTCTCCTGCTTTTGCTGGATTATCAGATTTAAGTTTCTTTGCAAATGCGTTAGATACAAAAACATCTGGTTTAGACGTTGTTATTAGTCAGAAAAATATAGCACTTGGTTCTGGTAATTTAGACCTAAACTTATCTGGTAATTATACAATTACGAACGAAAGAGATGGTGCAGTTAAAGACCCCGCGTTTTTAGCGCCTGGGCAAACTATTGTAACACCTACTCAAGAAGCTTTATTCTTTACTTCAAGACCAGAAACAAAATGGATTTTAGGTGCAAATTATGATATTAACAAATTCGGCTTCTCTTTAAATAATACTTATTTCGGAAAAACCACTTTCAAACAACAAGGGATGAGTAATGATTTAAGAACTGAGTTTACTCCAAAAATTGTAACCGATTTAGGGATTAATTTTAATGCAACTGATAAATTTACAATCGCATTAAACATAAATAACTTGTTAAATGTATTACCAGAATGGAGCTTTAAAGCAGAAAATGCTGCAGGACAAGCCTTAATTAATGACACATCATTAAATTCTTATGGTATAACAGATATTCAAGAACAATCTAACTTAATTACTTTTAACCAACGTTATTCTCAAATGACTTATGATGGTTATCACTTTAGTCAATTAGGCACGATGTTTAACTTATCACTTAATTACAAGTTTTAAGTAAACAACTTTAATTTATTAAATGCTGCTCGTTACGGGCAGCATTTTTTTTATCTTTATTTTTTAATTAAAAATAACAATGCAAAGTCTCTATAGGAATGGTTTTGAGAAGATTTATGACGAGATGTATCAATCCTTTATTGATTATGATGATGAGTTTAACTTCTATTCTAAAATCATAAAAAATCATAATAAGCAAAGTGTTTTAGAAATTGGTTGTGGTACAGGAAATCTTGGAAAACGCTTTATAAATTCTAATTTAGATTATATGGGTTTAGATTTAAGCGAGGATATGATTAACCTTTCTAAATTAAAAAATCCAAAAGGGGCTTTTGCTCAAGGTGATATAACAAATTACACTATTGAAAACCCTTTTGAATCTACAATTATTACAGGAAGAACTACAAGTTATCTGTTAAGCAACAAAACTATAATAAGTGCTTTAAAAAATATCCACAATAATTTAACCAATAAAGGTTTACTCTGTTTTGATTTTATTGATGCCAGTAGGTTTATTAAAAGTATAAAAGGAGGGAAAAAAGTATTTCATGAAGCTTGTTTTAATAACAATTGTTACTACCGAGAAAGTTACATGAAAGACAATGATTTAGATAACTTCATGTTTAATTGGGATGCAGTTTATTATCAAAAAACAAAATCAGAGCCAATAAAACTTACTGAAGATAAATCTGTAGTTAGGGCTTTTACAAAAAATGAATGGGAACTATTTCTTTATCTCAACGATTTTGAGTTAATAGAGTTTATTGATAGAAAAAGCTATGCGTTTGATACCTATGTTGTAGTAGCGCAAAAAAAGATTTAATCTATTTTTAATCATTTAATCTTTAAGTATCGTTTTTTTGAAATTATTGAATTCTTAGCAGAAGCATATAATTTTTTCATTTTAGTAATTTAATAAAGGATATTAATGATTATTAATAAAATTTTCATGATATTTAACCCGACTAATTCAAAACAAATTAAATTATGGACAAAATTTTAAAATCTAAATTATTTTTGTGTTTGTTATTTTGTGTTCCTATTGCTGTGTTTTCGCAGCAAGTTACCGGAACAGTAACAGATGGCGCTACAAACATGCCTTTAGCAGGGGCAAATGTTATTATTAAAGGGACTTCAACTGGAACAATTTCAGATTTTGATGGGAAGTTTAGTATTAATGTTAGTAGCTTTCCTGCAACTTTAGTATTTTCCTCTTTAGGGTTTACTACCATGGAAGAACAGCTTACTCAAGCAAGAGTAGTTAATGTTACATTACAAGAATCGGCAACTGCTTTAGATGAAATTGTTATATCAGGTTTAGCATCTAGTATTAAAAGATCAAATGCTGCCAATTCCGTTTCATCC
>NZ_JABDMV010000090.1 GCF_013001275.1 Flaviramulus sp. | reverse complement strand
AATTAATAAGTCTACAAATAAAGCAGAAAAACTACAATTATTAGATAGCCTTTCTCAATTCATTATATACCAAGAGCAATTTAAATTTGATTCTATTGCGCGGGTTACTATCGATTTGGCTATTCAGTTAGATTCGCTTCATATGGCAGCAAATCGAGCTGCCGATTTAATAAATCATAACAACAACTTTCTAGGAAACCCGAAGGAAGGTTTGGCTCTTTTTGATAAATATTTGCCAATAGCAACAACCCTTAATAATTACAAAATATTAGCACGGTTTTATATAAATGCTGGTGATGCCCATTTTTTTTCTAAAAACTACAAGGAATCTTTAGTCTATTATGAAAAGACTATAGAGTTAGAAAAAATAACCAAGGAAAACAGAATAACTGGCTTAGCATATTACTATTCAGGAATAACACATAGTGTAACAGGCAAATTTCCTCAGGCAGCTATAAACTACCAAAAGGCAGAAGAATTGTTTGAAAATATACAAGATTCCACAAATATATTATCAATAAAAACTGCTTTATCTTTTTTGTACGGTCAAAATGGATTTTATAAAGAGGCTAAAAAGGTTAGAGATGAAGCCATTAAATACGGGAAGATTAGAAAGCAATATGCTATGGTGGCATCTAATTATTTTAATGCTGCCATTGATTCTAAGATGCAAAACAACTTGGAAGAAGAACTTGAAAATTTAAAATTAGCTCTAAAAAACACAAATTTATCCAATAGATCAAACATTCAAGCACCGCAAATCCTTTCAAGTTTAGTTTTAGCTAGTTTAAATTTGAATGACATTAGGAGCGCAAAAGCATATTTTAAAGAACTGGAAACATATAAAAACGAGACATCTGATATTTATAGAGAAGCACACCTGCGGGCTGTAATGCATTTGGCCTATACAGAGAAGGATTATAAAAAGGCACTCGCACTTAATCTAGAATATTTTAATTTAACAAAAAATAGTAGATACGAAGCGAAACTTGATTCAGAATTATTTTTGCACAACACTTACGAAAAACTTGGAAATAGTGATAAAGCCTTAATTCATTTTAAAAATTATACTAAATTAAAAGATTCTATAATTAACGTACAAAAAGCACAGGCACTCACGTATTATCAAACAGTGTACGAAACTGAAAAACGTGACCTTAAAATTGAAGCTCAAGAAACAGACATTGCTTTATTAAATGAAAAAGATAAAGTTAAAAACCAGTATATCCTTTTTAGTGCTATAGGATTATTCACGATTTTTGGATTTGTATTACTAATGCGTTCTAAAAATAAAGCCAAAGAACAAAGAGCGTTACAAGAACAATTTTCGCAAGATTTGTTAAAATCGCAAGAAGCTGAGCGTACTAGAATTGCGAAAGACTTACATGATAGCGTTGGGCAGCAATTAACTTTAATTAAGAAAAAATCTCAAAATTTAGAGCAAAATGAAATTGCAGCATTAACAAACAATGCGCTTGAAGAAGTGCGTAGCATTTCTAAAGGCTTATATCCTGCTATATTAAAACAATTAGGTTTATCGGCCAGTATAGAACAATTAATTCTAACTTATGATGAAGAAACAGAGTTGTTTTTTTCTAGTGAGATTGATACGATAGATAGTTTTTTTAACGAACCCGATAGTTTAAACTTATATAGATTTATTCAGGAAGTTTTAAACAATATTATTAAACATGCTGAAGCAAAATCGGTTTCTGTAGTTATTAATAAAAAGAAAAATTCTGTGAATATCTCAATTTCTGATAATGGCAAGGGCTTCGATGCTAAAAACAAAGTAAAACAAAATAGTTTGGGCCTTAAAACCATTACTGAACGTATTCGAATATTAAAAGGAGAATTAAAAATAAATAGTAAACTAAATAACGGAACGACCATCATTGCCAAAATACCTACAACTTAATGAATCAAGATATAAAGATTTTAGTAGCCGATGACCACCCAATGCTTTTAAAGGGTTTGAGGAATGAACTTGTAGAACAAAATTATAACGTGCTTGAAGGTGCTATAAATGGCGCGCAAGCGCTTGATATTATAAGTAAAGAACTACCAGACATAGCTATATTAGATATAAGTATGCCACTATTAAATGGTTTCGAGGTTATAGCAAAAATTAAAGAAAAAGGACTCGATACCAAAATTATAATATTAACGTCTTATAAAGAAAAAGGATATATAATTAAGGCTAAAAAATTAAACATCTCTGGCTATTTACTGAAAGATGAACCCTTTTACGAAATAAAAAAATGTATTCAAACCGTTCTTAAAGGTGACACCTATTTTAGTAAAGTTTTTGATGAGATTGTTAATAACGAAATTTCACCAGAACTAGAAAAGATTAAATTTCTATCGCCATCTGAACGAACAATTGTTCGATTAATAGCTCAAGAAAAATCTTCGAAGGAAATAAGTGAAATGTTATTCATTTCTGTTAGAACCGTACAAAAGCATCGGTCTAATATTATATCGAAATTAGAATTATCTTCCGATTCGGATGCACTTTCTCTATGGGCATCGCAAAATAAAGATTTATTTTTAACAATGTAAAATATTGATAAACAGCTTTTTGTGTTATATACGTACGTACCCATACGTATTTTTAGTACTAGGCTACGTATAGGTTAATGCGTAATGGTAACGTAATTTTATATCATATTAATCTTTAAAACCATTAGCCTTATGAAAACTTATTTAATCGTGTTTTTAATCATCGGAATAACTAGCACATCAATTGCACAAGAAAAATTTAACAACCAGTCATCGCAAGAACTTAACACCGTAATTGTCAAATTAAATTCAAATAATTCAAAGTATTTATCGCAAGTCAAACATAAAGAGACACCAATTAAAGTGGAGAAGCTTCAAAATATTGTCGCAAAATTTAATATAGAAGATGCGAAAGTTTATAATACCAATTATAATGGTACTTACGATGTTACTTTTGACGAAACTAACAGTAAAATAGTTGCAACTTATAACGCCAATGGAGAGATAATTGAATCTTCTGAGGAATTTAAAAATGTAAGACTACCAAATACACTTATTAAAACTGTTTTAAACGAGTATCCACAATGGCGTTTAGTTGGTAACACTCAATCCGTTCACTACAAAGAAGATAAAGGTGTAACAAAAATTTATGCTATAGATGTAACCGACGGAAATAAGAAAAAAACTTTAAAATTTAAATTAACCAACCAGCCATATAATAATTATGTGGCAGTAAATTAACAGCTATTTTATTGGAGAATTGTATAGTTGTTACTTAAAGAGTCTGTTATTTCTAACAGACTCTTATTTTATTTTATTAAAATGATAAGGTTAAAGTTAACTATTTTTCAAGCTTACTTTTAATTCTATTTTAGTGTTTAATAATTTAGATATTGGGCATACTTCTTTAGCATTATTTGCTATTTCCTGAAATTGCTTTTCTCCTATTTCCGGTACATCTCCTTCTAAATTTAATACAATTTGCGTAACGCTTCCATCTTCAAAAGCAACTGTAGATCCAACATCCAAAGTTGTTGCCGTAAAGTTAGCTTCATTCAATAAAAAGCTAAGTTGCATTGCAAAACATCCCGCATGTGCTGCGCCAACTAATTCTTCTGGATTTGTGCCTTTTTCACCATCTTCAAAACGGGTATGAAATGAATATTGTGTATTTTCAAGCACTTTACTACCTGTTGTTAATGCGCCTTTTCCTTCTTTACCACTACCCTTCCATTGGGCACTTGCTTTTCTTGTAAATTTCATATTATTTAATTTTTAAATGTTCTTATTAATTAATTTTAAAACTTCACTATTTTATTAAATAGTTACTTTTTATAAATATAAAATAATGAAACCTTAAATTCATGAAAAATGTTATAAAACTATTTTATATGTTTATTCAAGAATTTTATTTATCGCATTAATCCAATCCTCAATATTTGAATGGTTGGTATTTAAAGCTATACTACTATTTCCATATGGACCATATATATTTGGGTTTGTAGTTGAAAAGAATCCTACAGTAGGCGTTAAAGTAGCACTCGCTAAATGCATTACACCATTATCAGCAGCTATAAAAACAGACGTATTTTTAATTATGGCTCCCATTTCTCGAATATCTTTACTATAAAAATTTGGTGCCTTAAAGTTAATTTTAGAAATATTTTCTATAGGTAACATTTCAATAATGTTATAATTTGAATACTCTTTTAACAATCTTTCATAAAATGTTTCCCACCAAGTTTCAGAGTAACATTTATCTCCCGTGGCATTGGTATAAATACAGATGGTTTTTTTATCATTTTTAATAATATTATCTAATATTTTTTTTCCTTCAACAACTTCATCGTCATTTAACTTAATGTTTAAAACCGGTAATTCGTCCGTGTTTAATGGATACCCCAAATGTTTCAAATAATACCTAAAATTATAAATTGGATATTTTGAAATGTGTTGATAATCGGAATACGTTTTCGTAATTTCTTCATTTACATCACCAAAAACTTTAAATGTAGCCTTACTTATTTGGGTAAGTAACCTTCCTGACGACGAATCTTTATCACCATTAATTACTAAATCATAATGTGTACCTTTAATAGAAATCCAGTCCTTGGCATATTTGAATAAATGATTAAAAGGCTTTTTGGGTAGTTGAATTATTTTATTTATTTCGTTATAATTTTGAAAAACAGGATTGGCCACACCACCTTTTACGAATAAATCGATTTTACAATTAGGAAAGGTATTTATAACTTCTTGTATTAAGGGTGTTAACAATAATTGATTTCCTAAACGATGATTAGGTCTTATAATTAATACTTTTTTAATATCTAATTTCTTGGAGGAATCTACCTTCGGTTCAGAATAAGACTTTCCAATATTTTTAGTAATGCTACGCATTACGCGTCTTCTAATATTATTTATTCCCTTAGGTACTTTCATTTTATCGTTTTAAAAAGTTGGCAATTTACATTTTTTTTAAATCTAATTTTGATTTGTACAGCACGTTTAAAATTAAGCCTAAAATTATTAATGCAATTCCCAATAAACTCCATACCGTATAGACTTCGGCAAAAATAAACACTCCTAATAGCAAAGTGAAAATAACTTCTAAATATTTAAGAGGTGCAATTTGATTTGTGGCAGCAATTTGAAATGCTTTTGTCATATACACTTGTCCAAAATATCCAAAAACTCCTAATCCAAATAACAATATCCACTCTGTTCCGACTGGATTTACCCAATTGTTTATAGACAATACACCTCCTACAATGGCTGAAATAACCATAAAATAATTTACAACAACTACCGGGTGATCGCTCGTCCCAATTTTACTTATTATAATGTATACTAAACCACTAAAAATTGCTGAAATAAAAATTAAGATAAGTCCGATAGTACTTAATTCGATATCAAAACCTTTTAAAACGACTACACCAAAAAATGCCATTGCAAAAAAGAACCATTGCCATAATTTAATTTTTTCATTTAATAAAAAAACCGCAAAAATTGCTGCAAAAATAGGTGCCATATATCTTAATGAAACTGCGGTCCCAATTGGCAGGTACTTTGTTGACATAAAAAATAAAGTCATGGAAGTAACACCAACCAGACCTCGTAACACTAATAATTTTCTATTGTTGCCTAATATAGGAATCTTGTTATTAAGGAGAAATCCGAAGGTGAAAAATAAAGATCCAATAGATCTGAAAAACACAATTTGATACGCATTAATATGTAATAATTGTTTTACAATACCGTTCATACAAGCAAATGCTAAAGTGCTTATAATCATGAACTTTATTGCCGTTTTAACGTCCAATTCCTCTAGGTTTTATTATACGATTTGTATTAATAAAATAAACACCCGTGAGCAAAACTACAGCGGCTATTATAGATTGAAGTGTAATGGTTTCATTTAAAATCCACCAACCTAAAATTAAAGCTATAATTGGGTTTACATAAGTATTGGTTGCTACTTTTTCAGGAGAGACCTCTTTTAATAAAAAATTAAATGCCGTAAAGGCAATAATACTGCCAAAAATGATAAGTCCTAGCATAGACCATTGAACATTTTCGCTCCATGTATTGGGTAAGGTCCAGGTTTCGCCAAAAATTAAACTTGCTAAACCTAGCATAAAACCGCCCATAAGCATTTGATAACCGGTGTTAACAAAAAAGTTTGATGGTAGATCAGCTTTACCAACAAATAAACTGCCATATGCCCAACTTAGCATACAAAGGAAAATCATTATCATTCCTGTGATTTGACCTTCCTGACTTATCAATTGTTTTTGGCTTACTAAAAGATAAATACCTATAATGCCCAAAATAACACCAATGTAAGCCATTGTTGGTATTTTTTTCTTTTGTAGAATACGCATTAAAATAAGTACCACTAATGGTTGTGCAGAAATTTCTAAAGCAGCAAAACCACTATCAACATACTTTAAGGCCCAAACCACGACACCATTACCAAAAGTTAAAAACAAAAACCCGGCTATAACTGTGTTTTTGAGCTGGGTTTTAGTAATTTTTATATTAACTTTTAAAAGTTTGGCAATGATAAATATTATAATACTTGCCGCTATAAAACGTATGGCTGCTAATTTAAAAGGAGGTAATTCTGAAACAGCTATTTTATTAAGAAGATAGGTAGAACCCCAAATAACATAAATTGCGAAAAACGCAAATACTATTGAAATGGTTTTACGAGGTATACCCATAAATATTTATAAAAAACTCAGTAAAGATTCACTATATTTTTTTTACTCGGACTGCATTCATTCCTTTTTGGCCACGCTCTAATTCGTAAGTAACCTTGTCGTTTTCTTGAATTTCATCAATTAAACCACTAACGTGAACAAAATATTTTTCTTGATTGATACTATCTAAAATAAAACCAAAACCTTTTGAATGATCAAAGAATGAAACTTTCCCTTCTTTGTTTGTTGGCTCCTCTTCACCTCTATCTTCTTTTTTAGGAATGCCTAATTCGATACTTTCAGCTTCTACTTTTTCTCGCATTGCTGGATCTGGCGGCGTATCTGTTAAATTTCCATTGAAGTCTACATAAGCAAATTGAATTCCTTGTGGGTTTTCTTTAGCTTCAGCTCTACGAGCCTCTTTCTTTTTTTGCTTTTCCTCTCTTTTCTTTAATCGTTTTTTTTCTTTTTCTATTTTGTTAAAGGTAACTTGTGATTTTGCCATAGTTTAAATAATCGTGCAGATATTTTTGTGAATTAATAAGCACAAATATACGCCTTATTTTGCTGAAGTGGTAATTTCTAATAGTAAAAATAGCGTGAAGCACTATTCTTTAGGGGCATAACCATGAATTTCTTCAAAAACCTCATCAAAATTAGATCTTAAATAGGCGTTTAATTTTTTACGGTAATCACCCTTTAGCCATTCTACAAAGTTAAAGGTGCTTTTACTAATGCATTTAGTATAGCGCTGAATTCTAAAATCAATGTCGTCTCCTAACATTTTTGCCAATGCTAACGCATCATAAACATCTTCACTATTCTCAGTGCAAATTCGAGCATGTTGCTCTATAGATCGCACTAAAACTACTTTTGAAGATTCTCCATTTCGTATAGAATCGACATAGGTTTTTTGAATATCGAAATAAACATCATCTGATTTTGAAAATTCAGCACGTAATTCATCCGGCATTTCATATCTAAAATTGCTTTCTAAATCTTCATCACTTAAAATCGCATCCAAATAGTAATTTGGTGATTTAAATATACGTTGCCAATCTAAATCATCACCCCATGGTCCAAATCGATGAAAATTGTTTCCTAAATCTATAACCGAGAATGTTTTCTTATCCTTTAAGATACGGGAACCACGACCAATCATTTGATAATAAAGCGTTAATGACTTTGTTGCTCTATTTAAAATAATACTATCAACGGTAGGTTCATCAAAACCTGTGGTTAAAATACTAACAGATGTTAAAATAGCATCAGGTGTTTTTTTGAACCATTTTAATATAAGCGCACGTTCCTTTTTAGAATTAGTATTATCTAAATGTGCTATAGGATATCCTGCTCTTCGAAAGGTGTCGTAAACGTGCAAGGATGTATTAATACCATTATTAAAAATTAAAGTCTTTTTGCCTTTTGAGCGCTCTTCGTAAGCTTGTAATAGCTTAGTTAACATGTCGTTATCAGTATACAAATCTTCAGAAGATTTTACTGTATAATCGCCATTTGCCCCTACGACCAATGAGGTTAATCCAACGTTATAACTAAACATTTCAGCGCGAGCTAAAAAGCCATTTTCAATAAGAGATTCTATACTTTCACCAACAATTAATTCATCATAATTATCAGTCATTGGTAATTCCATACTAGAACTCAATGGTGTAGCTGTAACTCCTAAAATAAAAGACTGACTAAAAAACTTAAATAATTTCGTAAATGAGTTGTAGTGAGCTTCATCGATAATAACCAATCCAATATCAGAAATATCCAATTTATCGTCATTCAATCTATTGTTCAAGGTTTCAACCATAGCTACAAAACAGCTATAATTTGCTTGATCACCTAAATCTGCTTTACTATCAATTACCTTATTAACAACACCAAATTCCGTAAGCATATTCGATGTTTGCTTACATAATTCAATTCGATGCGTCATTACCAACACCTTCTTTTTATGGTGTTTCAAGTATTGCCTAACTATTTCAGAAAAAATAACAGTTTTACCACCACCAGTTGGTAATTGATAAAGTAAGTGATAATCATCCGGTGATTCTTCGAAGGCAGTAAAAATCTTATCAATAGCACCTTTTTGATAACTATATAAGCTCTTTCCTTCGTTTCTTTCTAATAACTCTGTTTTTGAAATGGACATAATTGCAATTTACTAACGTGCAAAAATAACATCTTTTAAAGGTTTATCTAGCATGATTGGAATGAAATTTTTTAGAAATTTGAATTAACCAAAAATGATAAGTACTCGATAAGTTATTTATATAATTACAGTGTAAATTTTAATAAAAAGCATAAAATATTTGGATAATTTGTGTTTTTAATTCGAAGCGTTTAAACTTATGTAAACTGATATTAGCATATTACTCTTTAATAACAGTTATGCTTGCTTTGACACCTACCGAAAGTGCCCAAAGATTTGACGCTAATGTAAATCCTTGGTCGTCAACAACTTTAAAGTGTGCTGTATTTGGTAATAAATACCCTTCGCTTAGCGCTAAAAAGTCGATATTATTTGTTCCTTCTTTTAATTCAATTTTATGGCTTTTAAAAGAGCCGGAAAGCGTCGCATAAAGTTCAAGAATTTCATTATTTATAATAACTCGTATTACATCGCCATCAATTTCTCCATAATCACGATATTTCACAAAAACAAATTTGGATTTAGTTAAATGATTTCCAAAAAACAAATCTGTTTTACTTCCAATGGTGCCCAATTCTAGTTGATCTTTAATTTCTTGACTCTTTTCTTTCAAACGCTTTTCATAAAATTCTCCAGGATTACCGAATGTTTCGTTTGGAAACATTGAAAATTCTTTTTCTGTTGAGTTTAAATTAGGAGAAATACTAGGTCTTATTATTCCGATTGTAGAATTATTAATAGGCTTAGAAGGTGTTAATGGAGCTACATCTAATGAGTCATTTTTACTTTCAATAGCAGGTATAACGACAGATTTCTTTTTATTATCTATTTGTGCATTAATAGATAAAGTGAAGAAAAATAGAACAAGGCAAATGATAAACTGCTTAACCAATTTTATGTTTTTTTTAAACTTTTTAACAATTTAAACAAGCCAAAGGTATTTCATTATCTGAAATTAAACCATAGACTTTTAGATTTTTAATATGGGTTTAACAATAATCATTCCTAACTATTATTTTTTTACATTTTAATTAATAATAATTGTACGTAAGATTTTCACTAGTAAAAAACAATAGATTAAAAATCTTAATTAGGGGTAATAATTGCTTTTTTCGGGATGCCATATTCAATGCAAATACGCCTCCTGCCCCATTGCTTAGCGGCTTTAACATCAACACCCATGTAAATATCAATTTTGTTAGTCCAACGAGCGTTCATCTTATCTTTAACTAAATATACCCCTTCAAATCCTTCAATCTTAACAGGAATATTATGTTTTAAACCTTTTTTTAATAAGTCTCTTGAAACAGCAATATATTTTAAACCAGGTTTTAAACTATCACCAAATGCAGTTATGTGTGGATTAGAATTTGTTTGATAAGCCAAAGAATTATAGGCGGTTGCTGTAACATTCATTGAATCCCATATGTATTCTGATTCAAATGAATCTTCTTCATTTTTACAATTTAAAAATATCAAAACACAGAGCAGTACAAGAATTCTCAAAACACTTAAATTTAAATTACTTTTAAATATAAGTATTTTTAAAATTAGTAAGCCAAAAGGTCTTTTAAAGCGGCTTCAAATCTATTTTTAGGCAGATATTGATCCTCCAGTTGTTTTGCAAAAGGAATTGGTGTGTCCATACTAGCTACGCGTTTCACTGGCGCATCCAAATATTCAAAACAATGTTCCATAATAAGTGCAGAAATATCGCTTGCTATCCCGCCAAATAAAGAATCTTCTTGTAAAATGATTGCACGTCCTGTTTTTTGTACTGAATTATAAATGGCTTCAGTATCTAAAGGTTGCAGGGTTCTTAAGTCGATTAAATCTGCTGATATATCTGGGTTTTTATTTAGGGTTTCCATAGCCCAATGAATTGCGGCTCCATAGCTTATAATAGAAACTTGATTACCTGTTTTTAAAGTTGCTGCTTTACCAAAAGGCAAGGTGTAATACTCGGAAGGGACGTCTTGACGAATACTTCTATACAAGCCTTTATGCTCGAAAAACAATACAGGATTCGGATCGTTTATTGCGGTTGCTAATAATCCTTTAGCATCATAAGGAAATGCAGGATAAACTACTTTTAAGCCTGGCGTTTTTGTAAACCATGCTTCGTTAGTTTGCGAATGAAATGGACCCGCAGCAACACCACCTCCACAAGGCATTCTTATAACAACATCAGCCTTTTGGCCCCAACGGTAAAATGATTTCGCCAAATAATTAACAACAGGATTAAAACCAGAAGTTACAAAATCTGCAAATTGCATTTCAACTACACTTTTTATACCTGCAATTGATAAACCCATAGCTGTTTCTATAATTGCCGATTCACAAATTGGTGTATTTCGTACTCTGTCTTTACCAAACAATTCAACGAATCCATCAGTAATTTTAAATGCGCCACCATAATCTGCTATATCTTGCCCCATAATGACTAAATCATTATGTTGCTCCATACTTTGTTTTAATCCTTCAGAAACGGCATCAACAAATCTAATTTCTTTTAATTCTGAATTATTATTAACATGTTGATAATCATGATTTTCAAATAAATCATTTAACTCATTAGTTTCATTAGGAATTATGTCGGTTTCATTAAAGGCAACTTCTAAATGTTCGTTAATTTCATTAATTATTTGTTCTTTTTTGGATTCTATTTCATCAGGTTTTAAAACGCCTTTTTTAATTAAAAAAGCTTCGAAATTTGAAATTGGATCTTTCTCTGCCCAAGCATCCATTAATTCCTGAGGTACGTATTTTGTACCGCTTGCTTCTTCATGTCCTCGTATCCTAAAGGTTTTAAACTCTAACAATACAGGTCTCGGATTTTCTCTAACCGATTCTGCAATTTCACTAACTCGAGTATACACTTCAATAATATTATTACCGTAGATGATGTGTGATTCCATACCATAACCTACACCTTTATCTGCAATATTTTCGCAATTATATTGTTCGTTTGTTGGCGTAGATAATCCATAGCCATTGTTTTCTACACAAAACAAAACTGGCAATTGCCAAACGGAAGCTATATTTAAAGCTTCATGAAAATCACCTTCACTTGTACCGCCTTCTCCTGTAAAAACAGCAGTAACTTGGTTTTTGTTTTTTAATTTCGATGCTAATGCAATACCATCGGCCACGCCTAATTGAGGACCTAAATGAGAAATCATGCCAACAATTTTGTATTGTTGTGTACCGAAGTGAAATGAACGATCTCTTCCTTTTGTAAAACCTGAGTCCTTTCCTTGCCATTGCGCAAATAATCGATACAATGGAATTTCTCTTGTAGTAAAAACACCTAAATTTCGATGCATTGGCAATATATATTCATCATTGTTCAAAGCCATTGTCACGCCCACCGAAATAGCTTCTTGCCCAATGCCAGAGAACCACTTACTTATTTTTCCTTGGCGAAGTAAAACAAGCATTTTCTCCTCTATCATTCTAGGTTTCAGCATGTTTGAATACAACTGAACCAATACATGATTATCTAGACTTTTAGTGCTGAATTTTATATTCATTAAAGCATTTTGTTTTTACAATTATATGGAATTTTTATATTCTCAAATATACCATAAAAAGGTAATAATGATAAAAAAGTAATACTTTAAACTTTGCAATGTTTTTGTACATTTGTATTATTCATTTTTAAATCATATACCTATGAATAGTATACCTAGTGTTAATTTAAAAGACTTCACTTCTAATGATCCTGAAAGAAAACAAAAATTTGTTGACGCAATTGGAAAGGCATATGAAGAGATTGGGTTTGTTGCTTTGAAAGGTCATTTTTTAGATGACGCTTTGGTTGATAATTTATATAAAGAAGTGAAAAACTTTTTTAGTTTACCTACTGAGACTAAACAGAATTATGAGATTCCTGGTATTGGTGGTCAACGCGGATATGTTTCTTTTGGAAAAGAAAGTGCTAAAGGAAAAAAGGAAGGCGACTTAAAAGAGTTTTGGCATTTTGGACAATACGTTGAAAACGATGAAAAACTTAAAGCAGAATACCCAGATAATGTTATTGTTAAAGAACTTCCAGAATTCAATAAAGTAGGAAAAGAAACCTATAAAATGCTTGAAAAAACAGCGAAACATGTTTTACGAGCTCTGGCTCTGCATTTAGGTTTAAATGAAACTTATTTTGATGAATTTATATTAAATGGGAATTCAATTTTAAGACCGATACATTATCCACCAATAAAAGAAGAACCTAAAGAAGCTGTTCGTGCAGCAGCACACGGCGACATCAATTTAATAACCCTATTAATGGGTGCGCAAGGTAGAGGCTTACAAGTACAAAATCATAAAGGCGAATGGATCGATGCTATTGCAGAACCAGATGAATTGATGATTAATGTTGGTGATATGCTTTCTAGACACACAAATAATAAACTTAAATCGACAATCCATAGAGTTATTAATCCACCTAAAGAGCTTTGGGGAACATCAAGATACTCCATTCCATTTTTTATGCACCCCATTAGTAGCATGAAATTGGATGTTTTAGAAGGATGTATTGATGAAAATAACCCTAAAGCCTTTGACGATATTACTGCTGGTGAATTTTTAAATGAACGCTTAATTGAATTAGGTCTTATAAAAAAATAGTTCTAATGGATTTGCAAGACCAGTTAAAGCATTTGTTTCCAGAACATAAACCAGTTGAAGATTTATCGAATAATGAAGATTCTTCTAATATTTGGATGCAAGAAGATCCTATATTATGTAAATACGAAAAACGAAAAGGAAAACCAATAACCATTCTTGAGGGTTATACGGGCGCTACTGAAGATTTTAAAATTCTAGCAAAAGAAATTAAAACAACATTTAGTGTTGGAGGAAGTTTTAAAGATGACAAAATTATCATACAAGGCGATTACCGTGATAAAATAATGGAATTACTTAAAAACAAAGGGTTTAACGTAAAACGTGTAGGTGGATAAATAATGAATAAGCTACCTTTACATATAACTAACGGTGATTCTTTAACCACATTCCTTAATCAATTGGGCGTACAAGGCGAAAAACTAACATGGCAAGAAATGTTATGTGAAGGTCCTACAACAGTATCAGTTTACTCTGAAGAATTCCTGAAACTTAGAAAGTCTTTTTTCAATGAAATTTATAATATTGAATTGGACACAGAAATAATCAATGTCGAATTAGACAAATTAAATCACCCGGAAAAATATTCAGAAATAATATTATGGTTTGAATATGATTTATTTTGCCATATTAATATGGTTGCGATAATTAGTCTAATTCAACAAAAAAAAATTCAGCTTCCTATTTATTTGGTATGCAGCGGAAGAGTTGAAAGCAGTAAAAACTTAAAAGGTTTAGCTGAATTATCGGATGAAGAATTACAAAAACATTTCAAAAATAAAATATTACTTAATTCCCAAGACCTCGATATTGCCAGTACTATTTGGGGCATTTATTGCGGAATAGACCATAATTTACTCAAGCCTTATATAGTAAAATCTTCTTCTTTTAAATACTTAAGCAACTGCTTAAAGGCACATTTAGAACGTTTCCCTGATTCGGTTTCAGGTTTAAATATATTAGAGTCAAATATTCTCGAAATTATTAGTAATCAGCATATAACGAGCAAGCACCATTTATTAGGATATGCTCTTAATTATCAAGGGTATTATGGGTTTGGTGATATACAGCTTTCTAGAATTATTGATGAGCTAAGTATCTTTTATACTGTTGAAGAAAATAGTATTATTCTAAACCGAAAAGGCCATGAAGCTTTATTAGGACAATATAATTTTGCATCAGAACTTAGCAATAAAATGATTTATGGCGGTGTTGAAAAATTTAATTTTCAATTTAGTAAATCAAAAAACCAACTTATAAATTCTTTATTAAATGCCCATTAAAAAATCTGAACTTATTTTAAATCCTAATGGAAGTGTTTACCATTTAAATCTTAAACCTGAAAATATCGCAAATACCATCATTTTTGTTGGCGATCCTGATCGTGTAGATTTAGTCTCAAAACATTTTGATAGTATTGAATTTAAAACTCAAAAACGCGAATTCAAAACACATACAGGAACTTATAAAGGAAAAAGACTGTCAGTTATTTCAACCGGGATTGGTCCTGATAATATTGATATTGTTATAAACGAATTAGACGCTCTTGTTAATATCGATTTAAACACTAGAGCACAAAAAGAAAGCCTAATTAGCTTGAATATAATACGCGTTGGCACTTCGGGTTCATTACAAAAAAACATCCCTGTAGATTCTTTTTTAATAAGTAGTTATGGCTTAGACATTAATGGCATGCTTCAATCTTATAAAACTGATTCCATAAGCAACCCTGAGATTGAAAACGCTTTTATAACGCAAACCAATTGGAATACAGATAAGGCTAGACCTGTGGTGGTTAAAAATAGCACTAAACTTGAAAAGTTGTTTGAAAGTAATAATGTTTTTAAAGGTTTAACAGCTACCGCTGGAGGTTTTTATGGAGCACAAGGACGAGTACTAAGATTAGCCTTAAAAGACCCCGGTTTAAATAGTAAAATGGATTCGTTTAATTATAATGACATTTGTGTTACCAACCTTGAAATGGAAACTTCTGCTATTTATGGTTTGTCTAAGTTATTAGGACATCATGCCATTTCCTTGAATGCAATTGTTGCAAATAGAGCCACAGGAACCTTTAGTGATAATTCTTCAAAAACTATTGAGGAGTTAATAAAATATACACTATCCAAAATTGAAAAAATATAGATTTTATTGATGAAGAAAGTTAATATTGGTGGTGTACCGGAGCACTTTAACTTAGCCTGGTACTTAACCCTAAAAAATGGAGAATATAAAGAGAAGGGTATTAATTTACGTTGGCAAGACTATCCCGGTGGAACCGGTTCGATGTGTAACGCTTTACGAAACAATGAAATTGATTTAGCAGTTGTTTTAACTGAAGGAATTATAAAAGATATTATTGCAGGCAACCCAAGTAGAATTGCACAAACATTTGTTCAAACACCTTTAGTTTGGGGTGTACATGTAGCAAAAAATTCACCATATTACTCTATTGAAGAATTAAAAGGCACCAAAGCTGCAATTAGCAGGTTTGGCTCTGGATCTCATTTAATGGCCTTTATAAACGCTGAAAACAATAATTGGGACTTAGATGAAGATTTAAATTTTGAAGTAATAAGAAATTTAGATGGCGCTGTAAAAGGATTGACTGAAGGAAAAGCTGATTATTTTTTATGGGAAAAGTTCACCACTAAACCTTTGGTAGATGATGGAACATTTAGAAGGATTGATAATTGCCCTTCACCATGGCCCTGTTTTGTAATTGCAGTAACTGAAGATTTTATAGAATCAAATCCAGAAGAATTAAAAACTATTCTTGAAATAATTAATAACACTACCCAAGAGTTTAAAGACATTTCAAGCATTGATAAAACCATTGCTAACCGATATCAACAAAAACTTGATGACGTTCAAGAATGGCTAAGTATTACAGAATGGTCTCAAGATTTAATTGATGAAAATACGGTTATGAAAACTCAAAAAGAATTATTTGCATTAAATATCATTCCTGAGATTGTAGATTATGAGAAACTGGTGATTAAGCTATAACACATAAATTAATGTTAATTATAACCAAAAATTTGAAATATAGAATTCAAAAATTATATTTTTAAAAAATAAAATTAAAACATGAAAAAGCTCCTTTTATTATCTCTTGCAATTCTTTCTATATCTTGTAAAGAAGAACCAAAAAACTATGTAACACTTTCTGGCAAAATTACAAATAAAAGCAGTGATTCAGTTGTTGTTAGAACACGTACATTCTCAAAAACAATAAATATTAATGACGATGGCACTTTTAAAGATACTCTAAAAGTAGAAACTGGAATTCATAATTTTTATGATGGTAATGAATCCACATTATTATTTCTTAAAAATGGTTTTGATTTAAACTTAACTTTAGATGCGAAGAAATTTGATGAATCTGTAAAATATAAAGGATTAGGATCGGAGCATAGCACTTTTTTGGCGAAAAACAATTTGCTTCAAGAGGAACTTCTTGATCTAGACAAGTTATCTAATTTAGACATGCATGGAGTAGAAAATGCGTTTAATGATATTGAATTAAAGTTAAAAGAGTTTTATAATTCAAATGAAGAAATTGATACTTTAATTACAAATAATTTAAAAAAGAGCCTCGAACCAATGCTAAAATCTTACAAAAGGTATTTAGCGCAAGGCCTTGCTTTAAAACAAGCATTACCTAAAGGCGCTCCTTCTCCTATTTTTGAAAACTATGAAAATTACAAGGGAGGAACTACATCGTTAACAGATTTAAAAGGAAAATATGTTTATGTTGATGTTTGGGCTACTTGGTGCGGACCATGTAAAGCTGAAATACCTTCATTAAAGAAATTAGAAAAAGAATATCACGGTAAAAACATTCATTTTTTGAGTCTTTCAATTGACGACGGAAGAGGTTACCGAGCAGAAACAAAAGAAGCTGCGGCGGCATTAGCTAAAGAAGGATGGAAAAAGATGATTGCTGAAAAAGAACTTGGTGGCATCCAATTATTGGCTCCGAATGCTTGGCAATCACAATTTGTTCAAGATTATAAAATAAATGGAATTCCAAGGTTTATACTAATAGATCCTAGTGGAAATATTGTAGATGCTGATGCACCCAGACCATCAAGTGAAGGTATTATAGAATTATTTAATGAATTGAATATTTAAAACAAAAATTGATTAACAATAAGCCACATTTAAATTGTGGCTTATTGTTTTAAACTTTTTTATGTTGCTTCTTCTTTTTCAGGAACTGGTTCTGGTTCTGGCTGACTAAACAAATCTAAAAATGCTTTACCCAAATAGTCAATTACATGACTTGCAGTTAAACTTTGATAACCATAATCTTCAACCGCTATATCTGCTGATTTTCCGTGTAAATAAACTCCAAATATAGTTGCAGCTAATGGATGATATTGTTGAGCAATTAACCCAGTAATTATTCCCGTTAAAACATCTCCACTTCCAGCTGTAGCTAGACCTGGATTACCTGTAGTATTTATATAAATTTTGTCCTCATAAACAGTGATACTATTTGCGCCCTTTATAAGTAAAATAACATCAAATTTCCTCGAAAAGGATTTTGCTTTTCTAAGTTTATCAAAGTCGTTTTTCCAAACTCCAATTAGTCGTTCTAATTCTTTAGGGTGAGGTGTTAAAACAGTCTTAGCAGGTATTTTTTTTAATAGCACTTTCTTTTTAGCTAGTATATTTATACCGTCGGCATCTATAACTAAAGGTGTTTTATTAGTTTTTAAAAATGCTGCTAACGCATTAATAGTTTTATCATCTATCCCTACTCCTATTCCAAATCCTATAACCGTAGGTTTAATATCAAATTTAATAGAAGATATTTTCTCATCATCAATATCTGTAATTACCATAGCTTCAGGAAATGAAGATTGCAGTATGTTGTAACCACATTTAGGAATAAAGGCAGTTATTAATCCCGCACCAGCTGACAGCACTGCTTTACTAGTCAAAGTAACAGCGCCAATTTTACCATAGCTACCACCAATAATTAAAGCATGTCCAAAATCACCTTTATGAGCATATTTTTCTCGAGGAATATAATTTCGTAAAACTTCATGCTTGCCAATTAATTCTACTTCTGTTTGTGTATTAATTAAAAACTCCGGGTCTAATCCTATATCTATAACTTCCCATTGTAAAGTGTACTTTGCTGTATCAGGTAAAAAGAAAACAAGTTTTGGTGCCGCAAAACTTAAGGTGTAGCCCGCCCAAACTGCAGCATTTTCATCTTCAATTGGCTTATCGGTAAACAAACCAGAAGGAATATCTATTGAAAGTGTAAATGCTCTACTGGCTTTAAAATGAATAAATAACTTTTTTACCCAATCATCTATTGTTCTGTTTAATCCAATACCAAAAACCGCATCAACAATAATATCTTCAGAATGAATTTCAGGGAAATCTTCGGTACATCTCAAAAGTGTTGGCCAGTTTTTGGTTACGTTTTTAATTCTATCATAATTAACAAGAAAATCTTTAGACCTTTTATCACTGCAGTTAACAATATAAATATTGACGTTATAACCATCCAAAATTAAATGCCTACCCAAAACCAAACCATCACCGCCATTGTTACCAATACCGCAAAAAATGTGTATTGGAACTTGAGCTCCTTGCATACGCAAATGCAACCAATTAAAAATTTCAGAACCAGCACGTTCCATCAAATCGGTTGATGAAATATTCTGTCTTTCTATAGTTTGCTTATCGCCTTCGTAAATTTGTTCTTTTGAGAATATTTTCATTTACTATAAATTATCAATTTTTCAATTCTTATTATGGTTTACCTTATTTTTTCTATGAAAAGTTAAACAATATAAGAATACTACAAAAAAAACCATTTTGTTTTTTTATTAGGCTAAAAGTAATACTTTTGGATAGTATTATATAAATGTAATGATTCCATTAAGTCAAAATATATGTTTTTTAATTTCTTTTACAACAAAAGGAATGGCTTCTATTTTTGAAACTTCAGCAAATACAACAACCCTTTGGGGTTGGTAAACACATATTCTTCGGGCTATCTTTGTAATTTTAAAAATTACAGCATTTCAAGTATTATTTTTAACGGTCAATTCATTAAAAAATGAAAGTTTTAAAATTTGGAGGAACATCTGTAGGTTCTTCAAAAAACATAAATAACGTAATTACTATTTTAGATAATTACTCAAAAAACAATAATGTAGTTTGTGTGGTATCCGCAGTTGGTGGAATTACTGACAAACTGCTTCAATCGGGAGATGAAGCAAAAAACAAAAACAACAGTTATTCAGATACATTTAATTTAATAAAAAATATTCATTCTGATATTATAAAAGAACTCAACCCAAGTAGTCATGATTCTATTTTTACAGTAGTTAACGAAAAACTGGAAGCACTTAAAAGCTTGTTAGATGGTATTTATTTAATAAACGAATTATCACCCAAAACATCTGATAAACTTGTTAGTTTTGGAGAATTGCTATCATCGTTTATTATTGCCAAGACAATGAAAAATCGTGGTTTATCTGCTGCAATTAAAAATTCGCAAGAATTAGTAATAACAAACTCAAATTTCACAAGAGCCGAAGTAGATTATACAATAACTAATATTAATATTCAGGATTATTTCAAATCTGCATCTGAAAAAATTACTATACTTCCAGGTTTTATAGCAAAATCTAAAGTAGGAGAACAAACAACATTAGGTCGTGGAGGTTCAGATTTTACAGCAGCGATTATAGCTGCTGCTTTAAAAGTTGAACAACTCGAAATATGGACAGATGTTAGTGGAATGTTTACAACAAACCCTAAATTAGTAAAACAGGCATATCCTATTGATAAAATATCATATCAAGAGGCTATGGAATTATCACACTTTGGTGCTAAAGTATTATATCCACCAACAGTGCAGCCTGTTTTAGATTTAAATATTCCTATTCATATTAAAAACACTTTAGAGCCTGAAGCCGTAGGAACTATTATATCTAATGATGAAGTTATTTCTAAATCACCCGTTAAAGGAATAAGTAATATTAACAATATCGCTTTGTTAACGTTACAAGGCAGTGGTATGATTGGTATTCCTGGTTTCTCAAAGCGTTTATTTGAAACCTTATCTCAAGAAAAAATAAACGTAATTTTAATTACGCAAGCATCATCAGAACATTCGATATGTTTGGGAATTGATAATAAAGATGCAAACAGTGC
>NZ_JABDMV010000089.1 GCF_013001275.1 Flaviramulus sp. | reverse complement strand
ACCAGTAATTTTTCACAAAAATAGTTCCATCAAGAAAACTAAAAACTCCATTATTACTAATATATCGAGTGTAGCCTCCTAGAAAATCACAAATACTCAAACAAATTAAAAAGTATATAAAATACTTGGTGGAGGTGTTTTTGTATTTTTTTAATAACAGTATTCCTGTCACAGCCGCTAATAACTCTACCGAGTGAGTGATAACACTATAATATTGCAATAAAAAATCGTTCATTTAAATATTAGTTTAAATCTATTTCTTTTTCAGGTTTACAAAATATTAAAGCGAACGTAAAAGTTGAATACATAAAAATATTAGCCGACAAATATAAAAGCCTTCTTATTTTAATATATTCCCAATCTCGTTGAAAAACATCTATTTGATAGGTTGTATAGTTATCATAAAAAACTATTGGTGTAATAATTAGCCACCAAATAAAAATTGCTGTACTTATATAAAAATTTAAGGATTTATAAAAAGATAGAATATTATCGCTTTCTAAAGTCTCAATAAAATAGAACACCGTGCATATAAAAATAATTACGCTACCTAAAATACTAATAATAGGAAAGAAACTTGTAAAAAATGCCTCCCAGTGTATTAAAATGTAGCCAACGGAAAAAATTAAAAAACTCAGAGCGCAGTATCTTATAATTGTTTTCTTCTGCCGGCTTTTTAATATTTTATTGAAATAAAATGCAAAAAATATAATGGCTCCTATTTTCCAAAAAATAGTAGACCACCAATAATTTTTTTCTATAATTGTACCTTTTAGAAAATAGAGAAATTTTCCATCCTTAACATAAAGTGTATAGCTTCCTATTATTTCACATATTATGATATAAATCAAAAACCAAATAAAATATTTATAAGAAGAATAATTAAATTTTTTATAGAAAATTATTCCAGTTAGAGCTGCTATAAATTCTAAAAGATGTATTAATAAAGTATAGTTTTTTTGTATAAACTCATTCATAAATACTATTGAGGATAACCATTACCACTCCCAGTTCCATCATTTAAAGGCGGGGCAGGAATATCACCATCGGATGGTGGTAAAAACAGATTTATACTACTTGCTTTTGATATTGTGCTAACACCTGTGGGTACAATAAACATGGTGTTTCTATTCTTTTTTGATGCATCTATATTTTTTCCATAATTACCTAAATACACACGTATTCCAGTCATATTATATCCTAATGAATCAGATTTTGCTTTTGCATACACTAAATACTCATTCACATCCTTTAACGACCACCACACAGATCGTGTAACTTTTTTTGATCCTTCTAGTTCTATTAGTGAATCCATTTCTGTTGGATTATACTTTGCCCAATTGTCGCTTAATTTTATAGCTTTTGCAACCGATATAGTGTCTTTAGGCATCTTATACGAAATAACTGAAGTATCAACTGCTTCTCTCGGACAAAACTTATAAGTTAATATGGCCCCAATAATGAATCCTAAAATAATGTAAGCTAGTTTTTTCATGTTTAAAATAAAAGATCAGTCAATAGCTTTTTAAAAATAACAAAAAGTTTCTGTTTCCGTAAAATTTTATCTCATATTTTAAAAATTAATAACTGTAGTGTGCTTCACTTCATTTATTACAAACATACTATGCGTACTGCCAATATGATTTATGGTGGTTAATTTTTTTACCATAAACTCCCTAAAAGCGGCCATATCTTTTACTAAAACTTTTAGCAAATAATCGTAATCGCCACTTATATGATAACATTCTAAAACCTCGCCTATTTGCTTCACTTGTTTTTCAAAGCTTACTACATAATCTTGACTATGCTGAAGCAATTTAATATGACAAAATACCATAAAGTTTTTATCAATTTTTTCTTTATTTAAAAGCACTATATAGCCTTTTATAAACCCTTCTTTTTCAAGTTTTTTTATACGCTCGTAAACCGCAGTTATTGAAAGATTTAATTTATTAGATAACTCCTTATTTGTTTGTTTACTATCCTCTTGTAAATACTCTAATAATTGTTTGTCGGTAGCATCGAAAATCATAATTGAAAATTTTTCACAATAACCTAAGTGATTGCATTAATTTACATAAATATATCTAATTTATTATAAAAAAATAGATTTATTTTCTATAATCATATAATATCATTGTTTTTTATACTATATATTAAGACATTTGATTTTAATTTAAAACTAATATCATGGCGTTTAAACCCGCAAATAATATTCAAGACTTACAATATTTTGGTGAATTTGGAGGTGTGAACCCTTCAATATCAGACTCATCAACCTATACTTTTTTGTCTGCAAAAACAATGTTTGACACCTTTGAAGGAAATGCCGATGGTTGTTATTTATATTCTCGCCACTCCTCGCCTTCTAATTTATATTTAGGTGAAGCATTAGCGGCAATGGAAGGCACAGAAACAGCAAACGTTTCAGCTTCAGGCATGGGTGCCATAACGCCCGTTTTAATGCAGTTATGTGGTGCTGGCGATCATTTAATTTCTAGCAGAACTATTTATGGTGGCACGTATGCTTTCTTAAAAAACTTCATGCCTCGATTTAATATTGATACTACTTTTGTTGATATTACAAACTTAAAAGCTGTTGAGGCATCAATAACAAAAAACACCAAGGTTTTATATTGCGAGTCGGTTAGTAATCCGCTATTAGAAGTTGCAGATATTAAAGGATTAGCAAATATTGCACAAAAACATAACTTAAAATTGGTGGTTGATAATACTTTTTCTCCACTTTCAATTTCACCTGCTGTATTAGGCGCTGATGTTGTTATTCATAGTTTAACAAAATTTATTAATGGCTCGAGTGATACTGTTGGTGGCGTGGTTTGTGGTACACAAGAATTTATAAACGATTTGCGTAATGTTAATGATGGCGCGTCTATGTTATTAGGCTCAACAATGGACAGCTTAAGAGCTTCATCAATATTAAAAAACCTTAGAACACTGCATATTAGAATGCAACAACATAGTAAAAACGGTCTGTTTTTAGCTCATAAGTTTGAAGCAGACGGTTTAAAAACTGTGTATCCAGGATTAAAATCGCATCCTTCGCATAAATTATTTAAAAGCATGATGAATCCTCAATATGGCTATGGTGGCATGTTAACTATTGACGTTGGAACTTCTGACAAAGCCAATGAATTAATGGAACTTATGCAAAATAAAAACCTAGGGTATTTAGCGGTTAGCTTAGGGTTTTACAAAACACTTTTTAGTGCACCAGGAAGTTCAACATCCTCTGAAATTCCTGAAGATGAGCAAAAAGAAATGGGATTGAGTGATGGTTTAATCCGTTTTTCTATAGGATTAGATGCAGATATTGAACGAACCTATAAAATTATGCGAGAATGCATGGAAGAATTAAACATTTTAGAAACCAAAAAAGAATTAATTAAATCCCTTTAATTCGAATCCATAAAGCTTTCATAACATCACCTACGCTTTCAAATTTAGGTTTGAATGGCTTCATATTTAGTCTGTTATTATCTTTATAAAGAAGCAAGCTAAAAACCGAAGAGTTTGGATTATCCATATCTAATAAAGGATAACGCAAGTCGTTATAATGATATTCGTTTAAGTCTGTCTTATAAACACTATAATATTGATTACTAAACCACGCTAAGCCTTTGAGGTCATTAAATTCAGATGGATCTAAATCTCGCTGTTTAGGTATTTCTCTAAAATTTTCAAATCTGTTATTAGTATCTAATAAGGAATAGTCTGAAATAAAATAAGTCGATTCTGTTTCGGCAATTCCATACCAAAGCACATTGTTAAAAATAGCAGGTTGCGTACTAAATCTTACCTCGGTTATATTATTTTCTTTTAATGATTTTCTAAATACTGAATCTATGTATAATTTATTACCAAGTGTAATTAACAAGTAGATTGAACTTATACCAACTCCTAATTTTAACCAAAGTTTTCTTTTTGCTGAAATTCTATTATAAAACATTAATATAATCATGCATAATAAAAATGGCAAAGTATAAGCCGGATCAACTACAGCGATATTATTAAATGCCACTCTATAATTACTAAAAGGTGCAAACAATTGTGTCCCGTAAGGCGTAAAACAGTCCAAAATAGGATGCGTAATTAATGACCAAAAGAATAATAAAACCCATTCTTTTTGGGTTGTTGTGTCTAAACGTTTTCCTGTGTTATATAATTTATAAATTATCCAACCCAAGGCTAAGGACGCAACAACAGCGAATAAAATAGAATGCATAATTCCTCTATGGAATAACATGGCATCTATTTTATTATCGTAAAATAAATTCCCGAAATAAACATCTAAGTCAGGAATGGTACCACCTATAGCACCAAATAGCAATGCTTTATTTCCTATTTTTTTTCCTAATATGGCTTCTCCACAAGCAGCACCAAGAACGATTTGAGTTAATGAATCCAATTATTTTTTTTTAATGAAATGCAAATGTACATAACTATTGGCATTTGGATAGCATTAATGAAAATCGTAACATTACGTGACTAAAAATTTCACAGATGCCAGACGATAAAAACATTTCTAAAATAAAAGTTGATAATCAACAAATTATTGAAAACGCTGAGCTCAATATATGGGAAGCACTAATTCCTGTGATTATTTTAATGGGACTTTTAGCTTACAACATCTTTTTTGCCGATGGCGAACTATTTGGTGAATATTCAAATCAAATTATTTTATTATTTGGAGGCGTTGTAGCTACAGTTGTTGGGTTTTTTAATAAAGTATCCATTTCAAGAATGCTTTCAGAAATTTGGGAAAATTTAAAAAGTGTATTCGTGCCAATAATGATATTGTTTTTAGTTGGAGCCTTAGCAGGAACATGGCTAGTAAGTGGTGTTATTCCTGCCATGGTATTTTACGGTTTACAAGTTTTAAATCCATCAATATTTTTACCTGCATGTGTTATTATTTGTGCCATTATATCTATATCTACCGGAAGTTCTTGGACAACATCTGCAACAGTAGGTATTGCATTAATTGGTATCGGTACGGCATTGGGAATTCATTCTGGAATGATTGCGGGTGCTGTAATTTCTGGCGCTTATTTTGGAGATAAAATGTCTCCATTAAGTGATACCACCAACCTTGCTCCTGCTATTGCAGGAACTGATTTGTTTACCCATATCCGTTACATGACATTTACAACTGTGCCAACCATTATTGTAACACTTATAGTTTTTTCAATTTTAAGTTTTAGTGTAGAAACCTCAGGAAGTACTGATATAAGTAATTTATTGGAATCCATAAAATCTACTTTTAATATAACACCTTGGCTATTTTTGGTTCCCGTTGCTGTAATTGTTTTAATATTACTAAAAACAAAACCATTGGTAGCATTGGCTGCAGGAGTTTTTATCGCTGCAGTATTTGCCTTTATTTTTCAACCAAATATTTTAAATAATTTGGGTGATTCAAATTTGGGGGCAATTATCACATCGATTTTTACAGAAACCGAAATAGCAACTGATAATGAAGTGCTTAATGAATTATTTTCTGCCGGTGGTATGCAAGGCATGTTATGGACGATATATTTAATAATTTGCGCCATGATTTTTGGTGGAGTTATGGATGGAATTGGCGCTTTGGCTAGAATTACAAAAGTTTTACTGTCTGTGGCTACGTCTGTTTTTGGATTATTTGCCAGTACAGTTATTAGCTGTTTAGGGTTAAATACAATTGCATCCGATCAATATTTAGCCATTGTAATTCCCGGTAAGATGTTTAAAAAAGCATTTGATGATAAAGGATTAGCACCCGAAAACTTAAGTAGAACACTTGAAGACTCTGGGACCGTAACATCGGTACTTATACCTTGGAACACCTGTGGCGCCTACCAATCTGGTGTTTTAGGAGTTAGTGTTAGTGAATATTTTGTGTATGCCATGTTTAATTGGTTAAGCCCTTTTACTACGCTACTGTTTGCGGCTTTTAAAATAAAAATTAGACAATTAAAATCTTCAAAATAATTGTAATGTGCTTAGTATCAATAAGCATAAATAAATCCTATTAATCGATAAGTATTTAAAATTTTATCACGTTGAATTTTTTGATGTTGTAAACTATTTTTGCACTCTTAAAATCGAATTAATAATTTTTAAATAATAATTAAATGACATTAGTAGGAAAAAAATTCCCAAATTTAAACGTGAATGCCATAAATGAATTAGGTGATACTTTTAAACTCAACGTTCTTGAAGAGGCCGTTAACAATAAGAAAAAAGTAGTTTTATTTTGGTACCCAAAAGACTTTACTTTTGTTTGCCCAACAGAATTACATGCTTTTCAAGCGGCATTAGGTGAATTCGAAAAAAGAAATACACTTGTAATAGGCGCATCTTGTGATACTTCTGAAGTACACTTTGCATGGTTAAGTACTGCAAAAGACAACGGCGGTATTGAAGGTGTAACTTACCCTATTATTGCTGATAGCAACCGTAATTTATCAAGTATTTTAGGAATTTTAGATATCACGAACGAAGTTTATGACGAAGAAACTGGAACGGTTCAAGTTGAAGGTGATAATGTAACTTACAGAGCTACTTATATAATTGATGAAGATGGCGTTGTACAACACGAAAGCATTAACAATATGCCATTAGGAAGAAACGTGAATGAATACATTAGGTTAATTGACGCTTTAACGCATGTTCAAGAAAAAGGTGAAGTTTGTCCTGCAAACTGGGAAGAAGGTAAGAACGCGATGACGGCCAACAGAAATGCTACCGCTGAATATTTGGCTGCTCACGTAAACTAAGATAATTATGGTACAAGAATTAAGTACAGATAATTTAGACAAAATAGTTGCCAACAATGAAACTGTAGTTGTACAATACTCTGCTTCTTGGTGCGGTAATTGTCGAATTATGAAACCAAAAGTTAAAAAATTAGCTTCAGAATTAGAAGCTATTACTTTTGTTATAGCTGATGCAGAAAAATTTCCTGAATCTAGAAAACTAGCTACTGTTGATAATTTACCAACATTTGCAACTTTCAAGAATGGCACTTTTATCAATCAAGTTCAAACTAATAAATTTGAAGTTTTAAAAGATTTAGTAAATGAAATTACCAGTAATTAAACATTTAACGCAGTTTATTGAAGATAACGACGAGGATTTTGTGGTTGAAACCATTGAAACTTTAGAAGCGTTAACTGAAATTTCGTCTTTAAAAGATGAAGAACTCGATGTTATTGGTGAACTTATTTCTAACATGTATGGTGCCATTGAGGTACATAAAATGACCAAAACGGGAACATCAAAGAAAGAAGCTTTAAATAGTTTCATGAGTCGTGTAATGGGATCGATTGACAACTAAAACTCGAAATTATAAACTAAAAAGCCACCTCAAATAGAGCTGGCTTTTTTTATTTAATTCATTCTAAGTAAATACTACTTCAAATCAAAACGGTCAAGATTCATTACTTTATCCCAAGCCGAAACAAAATCCTTAACAAATTTTGTTTTTGAATCTTCACAAGCATAAACTTCAGCAATCGCTCTTAATTCTGAGTTGGACCCAAAAATTAAATCCGCACGAGTTCCTGTCCATTTTACTTCTCCGGATTTCCTATCACTTCCTACGAATACATGTTCTGAATTAGATGTTGCTTTCCATGTGGTGTTCATATCTAATAGATTTACAAAAAAATCATTTGTAAGTACTTCAGTTTGTTTTGTAAAAACCCCGTGTTTTGATTTATCGAAATTTGTATCTAAAACTCTTAAACCTCCCATTAAAACAGTCATTTCAGGAGCTGTAAGTGTTAATAATTGTGATCTATCAACTAGTATTTCTTCAGCTGAAACATTATTTTCTGCACGATAATAATTTCTGAATCCGTCTGCTCTTGGTTGTAAAGCGTCAAAAGCTTCTGCATCGGTTTGTTCCTCTAAAGCATCGGTGCGGCCTGGACTAAAAGGTACTGTTATATTATTCCCTGCGGCTTTAGCCGATTTTTCAATAGCGGCACACCCACCCAAAACAATTAAATCAGCTAATGACACCTTTTTACCAAATTCTTTTTGAATGTTTTCAAGTTTCCCTAAAACTTTTGCAAGTTGATTTGGATTATTTACTTCCCAGTTTTTTTGGGGTGCAAATCTAATTCGTGCTCCATTGGCACCACCTCTTTTATCCGAACCTCTAAATGTTGAAGCAGATGCCCAAGCTGTAGATACTAATTCTGAGACCGATAATCCTGAATTTAAAATAACGTTTTTTAACTCAGCTATATCATTATTATTAATCAGTTCATAATTAATTGCTGGAATAGGATCTTGCCATATTAAGTCTTCTGTTGGAACTTCAGGTCCTAAGTAACAAGTTTTTGGTCCCATATCTCGATGCGTAAGCTTGAACCAAGCTCGTTTGTAGGCATCAGCAAACTCTTTTGGATTCGCTAAAAAATGTCTAGATATTTTCTCATAACTAGGATCCATCTTCAGCGATAAATCTGTAGTTAACATAAATGGTGCATGTTTTTTGTTTGGATCATGAGCATCCGGAACTGTTCCAGCACCAGCATTATTTTTAGGTTTCCATTGATGTGCCCCAGCTGGACTTTTAGTTAATTCCCACTCATAATTAAATAAATTTTCAAAAAAAGTATGACTCCATTTTGTTGGTGTATTGGTCCAAGCGCCCTCAATACCACTCGTAATAGTATCGGCGCCATTCCCAGTTCCATAAGTGTTTTTCCAACCCATTCCTTGTTCTTCAATACCAGCCGCGGCTGGTTCTGCTGCTACATATTTTGAAGGATCTGCCGCACCATGTGTTTTACCGAAAGTATGACCACCAGCAATAAGTGCTACCGTTTCATAATCGTTCATAGCCATACGACCAAAAGTATCTCTAATATAATGTGCAGCCTCAACTGGATCTGGATTTGCATTATGCCCTTCCGGATTAACATAAATTAATCCCATATGAGCAGCACCGAGCGGATTTTCAAGTTCACCCTCTTTAAATCGAGCTTGATTTCCCATCCATTCAGATTCAGAACCCCAATAAATATCCTCTTCAGGTTGCCAAACATCTTCTCTTCCTCCTGCAAAACCGAACATTTCTAAACCCATGGATTCATGAGCACAATTACCTGCAAGAATCATTAAATCTGCCCAAGACAATTTCTTACCGTATTTCTTTTTAATTGGCCATAATAGCAAACGGGCCTTATCTAAATTGGCATTATCTGGCCAACTATTTAAAGGTGAAAATCGCTGGGAACCTGAACCTGCACCTCCACGCCCATCTTGAATACGGTATGTGCCGGCACTATGCCATGCCATCCTGATAAATAATGGACCATAATGACCATAATCTGCAGGCCACCAATCTTGACTGTTTGTCATTACTTCATAAATATCTTTTTTGACAGCTGATAAATCAAGTGACTTAAACTCTTCGGCATAATTAAAATCATCTCCCATTGGATCGACTAGCGAAGAATTTTGTCGTAAAATATTTAATTTTAACTGATTTGGCCACCAATCTTTATTAGTCATTCCACCACCGGCAGCTTGATTTAATTCACCATTAAGAAACGGGCATTTGGCCGATGATTCATTAACATCCCAAACTTTTCCATCGCCCTTTTTACTTGATTGATTATTATTTTCCATTAATTATAGTTTTATTTATGATTCTGAATACTCTAAAATTATGAATTTTAATTGAAAAAATGATACAATAACATTTTTATAAATTATATTATAATTGATAAAATTTATTGAAATAGTATTAGGTGGCCATATTTTAAGCAAATCTCAATTTAACTGTTTTAATAAATATTCTCCTTTTAAAAACGCATAAATAAAATAACAATGATAACTATGATTTTTTTGTAAAAACCTTTTATATCAAAATAACTAATTATTACTATTTTTATCAAAGAAAAGTTGATTTCAAAATAAACTAAATAAGTGAATAACCCTTTTAAAAACTCACTTAACAAAGTAGCTTTAAACGCTAATAATAATGAATAGTAAAGAATCTTTCTTAAAGAACAGATTAAAAAGTATTGAATACGCTTTTAAAGGCGCTGTATTCCTTGTAAAAACAGAGGCCAGTATACAAATACAACTAATTATTGCGATGCTGGTAACAGCTGCTGGATTTTATTTTAATATTTCTACTAACGAATGGCTCGCACAAATTATGGCAATTGGTTTAGTTATGAGTATTGAAGGAATTAATACCGCCATTGAATATATCGCCAATTTTATCCACCCAGAACGTCATCAAAAAATTGGAATAATAAAAGATATTGCCGCCGGAGCCGTATTTATAGCTGCTATTTTTGCTGTAATTATTGGCTTAATTATTTATTTTCCAAAGATTTTTTAAAATACTAATAGCATAGGATAAACGTTAGTAATTTGTATTTTTGTTCAAATTAAAAAGCATTAATGGCTAAAAGTAAACCCAAAACTAAAAACACACCAAAGAAAAAAATAAAAATGTCTAGTTTTAAGCTATCTAACCAGCAAAAGTTAGTTTTTGGTAGCTTTCTAATTATTTTTGGCACGATACTTTGTATTGCTTTTATTTCTTTCTTTTTTACTGGTGATGCAGATCAAAGTAGCTTATCAAATTTCACCAATAGAGATTCGGAAACTCAAAATTGGCTGAGTAAATCCGGTGCTTGGTTAAGCGATTTTTTTATTCAACGTGGTTTTGGTGTTGCATCCTTTATTTTTTCTGGATTAATTTTTCTTTCGGGTGTTTATGTTTTAATGAACCTTAGTAAATCAAAATTAAGAAAACATTGGTTTTGGGGTTTATTAATCATTATTTGGCTATCTATTTTCTTTGGTTTTTTTAACGCTAAAAGCGATATTCTCGGTGGCACCATTGGATATGAAGTAAACACATTTCTACAAGATTATATAGGAAAGATTGGAACTTCTCTTCTACTTTTGTTTGGGTTAATAACTTATTTGGCAATTCGTTTTAATGTGACTTTTGAAAGTTTGGTTAAAATTTTCAAATCTGCGAAGAATGACATTAAAGATGATTTTTCAGATTTAAAAGATGACGTTATTGTGCCATTGGATAATAGTTTATCTGAAGAAGCTGAAGCTATAAAATCTACTTTTGACATAGAAACTGACAGTAATGCTTCGGAAAATAAAAGAGAAACAAAAACTAACACTGAATCTGCACCTTTGGAAGTTAACGTTTCGATACCAGAAGAAACTGAAGAGGAAGATTTAGAAATTAAAGTTGAAAAAATAAAAGAAGAAGGTTCCGAAACTGATAATCTCGCTAATAAATTAGTAGAAGATTTTGGGCAATTTGACCCAACATTAGAGTTAGCAAAATACCAATTCCCTCCGTTAGATTTATTGAAAAAGTACGATACTGAAGGTATAACAATAAATCAGGAAGAATTAGAAGAGAATAAAAATAAAATTGTAGATACTTTAAAAAACTACAATATTGGCATCTCAAGTATTAAAGCCACAATCGGACCAACGGTAACGTTGTATGAAATTGTGCCAGATGCTGGTATCAGGATTTCAAAAATTAAAAACTTAGAAGATGATATTGCATTATCATTGGCGGCATTAGGTATTCGAATCATTGCACCCATTCCTGGAAAAGGAACTATTGGGATTGAAGTGCCAAATAAAAATTCTACGATTGTTTCCATGCGTTCTGTAATTGCTTCAAAGAAATTCCAAACCTCTGAGATGCAACTTCCTATTGCATTAGGCAAAACAATTAGCAACGAAACCTTTGTGGTTGATTTAGCCAAAATGCCTCACCTTCTTATGGCTGGTGCAACGGGTCAAGGTAAATCGGTTGGATTAAATGCTGTTTTAACTTCGTTACTTTATAAAAAACATCCGGCTGAGGTTAAATTTATTTTAGTCGATCCTAAAAAAGTAGAACTCACACTTTTTAATAAAATTGAACGCCATTATTTAGCAAAACTCCCAGATAGTGAAGAAGCTATAATTACCGACAACACTAAAGTTATCAATACTTTAAATTCACTTTGTATTGAAATGGATAACCGTTATGAACTTCTTAAAAATGCGATGTGTAGAAACATAGCAGAATATAATACGAAGTTTAAAGCACGAAAATTAAACCCAAATGATGGACATCAATTTTTACCATATATCATTTTGGTGGTTGATGAATTTGCAGACTTAATAATGACAGCCGGAAAAGAGGTTGAAACTCCAATTGCTAGACTCGCTCAATTGGCACGTGCTATAGGTATTCACTTAATAATTGCAACGCAACGTCCATCGGTTAACGTTATAACTGGAATTATAAAAGCCAACTTCCCTGCGCGAATTGCATTTAGAGTAACTTCAAAAATAGATTCTCGTACCATATTAGACAGTTCTGGTGCCGATCAACTTATTGGTAGAGGTGATATGCTATTTACCCAAGGCAACGACGTGATTAGGGTTCAATGTGCCTTTGTTGACACTCCTGAAGTTGAAAAACTAACTGATTACATTGGTTCTCAAAAAGCCTACCCAGAAGCATATATGTTACCTGAATATGTTGGCGAAGAAAGTGGCACAAGTCTTGATATAGACATCTCTGACAGAGATAAGCTGTTTAAAGATGCAGCCATTGTTATTGTAACGGCTCAACAAGGTTCAGCCTCATTATTACAAAGAAAATTAAAATTAGGCTACAATAGAGCCGGTAGAATAATAGATCAATTAGAAGCAGCTGGCATAGTTGGTCCTTTTGAAGGCAGCAAAGCAAGACAAGTTTTGGTGACTGATTTGGCAGCATTAGATAAGTTTTTAGAAAATGAAATATAATTTTAAATAATATGAAAAAACTAATAGTACTACTTTTAATATCACTTTCAATTAATGCATTTTCGCAAAACAAAGGAAAGGCATTGTTGAATGAAGTTTCATCAAAAGTAAAAGGTTACGAAAATATTTCTATTGATTTTAAATACACTTTAGAAAATATTTCAGAAAACATAAAACAAGAAACAAAAGGTGATGTTGTAATGCAAAGCGACCAATATCGCTTAAACATTTTAGGTGTGACTCGATTATTTGATGGTAAAACCTTATACAGTATTAGTACAGAAGACGAAGAGGTAACTATATCATCAGAGATTGATGACGAAAATGATGCTATTACACCTAGTAAAATGTTATCTTTTTATGAAGATGGTTATACTTATGTTTTAGATATAGAACAAAATATAAATGGCAGAAAAATTCAGTATGTTAAATTAGTTCCTATCGATTCTAATTCAGAAATTAAAAATATTCTTTTAGGGATAGATTCGCAAACCAAACATATTTATAATTTGATACAAGTGGGTAAAAACGGAACAAAAACAACGCTTACAGTTAATTCTTTCAAAACTAACACACCGTTATCAAAATCCTTATTTACCTTTGATGCCAATAAATACAAAGATTTTTATATCAATAAACTAGATTAGGGTCATTGAAAATATTAGACCGTTACATACTAACCACATATCTTAAAACTTTTATCAGCGTGTTTGTTATCCTCATGCTGATATTTATTTTACAAACTATCTGGCTTTATATAAAAGAGTTGGCCGGCAAGGATTTAGATATTATAGTAATTGTAAAGTTTTTGGTTTATTTTATGCCAAAACTTATTCCATTAGTATTACCATTAACAATTCTTTTAGCGTCTATAATGGTATTTGGTAGTTTTGCAGAAAACTATGAATTCGCTGCCATGAAGTCTACCGGTATTTCTCTGCAACGTGCCATGTCTGGACTTAGTGTTTTCATAGTTGTTTTAGCAATTATCACCTTTTTCTTCTCTAACAACGTTATCCCTTGGGCAGAACTTAACTCGTTCAACTTAAGAAAAAACATAGCAAAGCTAAAACCTGCGATGTTACTAGCCGAAGGGCAGTTTAATGAAGTCGGAACTTACAATATTAAATTTGCCGATAAAAGTGGTGATCGAGGCCAATATTTAGAGGATGTTACCATTCACATAAAAGGAGCTAATGGCAGAACTAACGCTACAACTATAAAATCAAAAACTGGCGAACTTGCTAGCGATAAAGATTCAAATGTTTTAAAACTAATTTTATCGGACGGGCATTATTACAGCGACGTTTCACCAAAAGATTTTAAAGCACGAAATAAGAAACCATTTGCAAAAAGCACTTTCGAACAAAAAATTATAAATATTGATTTGTCTCAATTAAATAATGTTGATTTTGATGAAAAATCTCAAACTGACAAATACAATATGCTAGATGTATTAGGCTTGAATAAAACCATTGACTCGCTAGTTAAAAAGAGTGAATTAGACCATGAAGTTTTTGCTGAAAATTTGCACGAGAGATCGAGTCTTATCAATAAAGCTCCAATAGATATTACAAAAAAAGATAGTATTTACAATGGTGAACTTTTAAATGTTTTTAATACTAGTAAGAAACTTGAATTGATAGACGTAACAATAAGATCTTTAACAAGCTCAAAACAAATAATCGCTGCAAAACAGAATACTTTAAAAATTTCTAAAGAATGGCTAAATAGACACATTATTTCTTTACATGAAAAATTCGCTTTAGCTTTTGCCTGTATTATACTGTTTTTTGTGGGAGCTCCACTGGGTGCTTTAATTCGCAAAGGAGGGATAGGTTTGCCAATGGTTATTGCTATAGTTTTATTTTTAACATATCATTTTATAGGTATTTTTGCAACAAACAGTGCAAAAAAAGGTGGTTTTAATCCTATTCTGGCAAGTTGGTTTTCAACATTAGTAATGCTCCCTCTTGGTATATTTTTAACAAAAAGAGCAACGGTCGATAAAGGATTGTTTGATTTTGATGGTATTATTGAACCTTTAAAAAAGGCCCTTAAAATTAAATCTAAAAATAGTGTAGACTATAGATTTTTAGCTTCTTATAAAAATGAAGAACTAGTTAATCTCATAAACAACTATGAAACTATTGGACATGATGAAGCTTGTAGCTACGAAGCATTTAAAATATTACGTCAACGTGGGTTTACAATAAATCAATTACAAGAAAAAGGATTGACAATTGATAGTAATTATAAAACTTCCGAAAGTATAATTACTGAAGATTATAAACCCCATTCTAAATTCGCGAGTGTTTTATATACTATAGGACTTGTATTGTTAATTCTTCATTTCGTATTCAATAATAATAAATTACCATCTTTAGCGTCAGCGTCCATACAGCTAAGTTTAGTCTCATTCGGTTTATTTATTATTTATTACATTAAATCTTTAATTAACATATTTAAATTCTATTCTCATATAAACAAGAAAGAAAAAAGGCCTAAATCGATTCTAATAATTCTCGGGTTCCCTTTTTACATGATTTCTTATATGTTTTTGAATGATAAAATAAAAGAGGACTTAAAACTTAATTGTTTAGAATCTTTAAAATAAGCAATATCTTTGCAATATGACAGAAGAAACTATGACACAAAATAAAGCTTCTAAAACTAAATTAAATACCATACACGAAGCTATCGACGACATAAGAAACGGAAAAGTTATTATAGTTGTTGATGATGAAAATCGTGAAAATGAAGGCGATTTTTTAGCTGCCGCTGACAAGGTAACTCCGCAAATGATCAACTTTATGGCAACACATGGTAGAGGCCTTATTTGTGTTCCTTTAACTGAAACAAGATGTAAAGAACTTGAGTTAAACATGATGGTACGCAATAATACCGATCCAATGGAAACTGCATTTACTGTTTCCGTTGATTTAAGAGGAAATGGCGTTACTACAGGAATTTCTGCTAAGGATAGAGCTAAGACTGTACAAGCACTTATAAACAATAAAACAAAATCTTTTGAGTTAGCTAGACCAGGTCATATTTTTCCGTTAGTTGCCAAAGAAGGTGGTGTTTTACGACGCACAGGACATACCGAAGCAGCTATAGATTTTGCAAGATTAGCAGGTTTACAACCAGCTGGTGTGATTGTAGAAATCATGAATGAAGATGGATCGATGGCACGTCTTCCTGAGCTTTTTGAAGTTGCAAAAAAACTAGATTTAAAAATTGTATCCATTGAAGATTTAGTAGCATATAGAATGCAACACGACTCTTTAATTGAGAAAAAGGAAGATTTTCAAATTGAAACTCGATTTGGAAGTTTTAGATTAAGAGCCTATAAACAAACCACTAATAATCAAATACATATAGCTTTAACTAAAGGGACATGGAAAGATAATGAAGAAGTGCCAACTCGGATAAATTCCACATTAATAAACAATGATATTTTAGGAACACTAACTAACAATATTGACAAACAACTCGATAAGATGTTTAAAGTAATTAATGACGAAGGGAAAGGTGCTATTATCTTTATAAACCAAGAAACGCAATCTATGAATATTTTAAATAGATTAGCTTTTTTAAAGCAAAACCAAAAACCCAATAAAGTAACAAAGGCTCCAAGAATAAATATGGATACGAGAGATTTTGGGATTGGCGCTCAAATTCTACACGACTTAAATATTCATAAACTACTTTTAGTTTCAAATGCGGAACAAACAAAACGTGTTGGTTTAATTGGTTATGGCTTAGAAATAGTTGATTATTTGAAGTATTAAAAATTTACTTAATAATCACTTTTTTAACCGTTTTAGTATTTTCGGAATAAATATTTAACAAATAAACACCACTACTTAAAAAATCAGTTTTAATTCTATTTGTTTCCTCCGTTTGCCTTATAACACGCTTTCCTAAAATATTATATAACTCCAATTTTTCTATTTTAAATTTAGAATCCACATAAACTTCTTCACTGGCTGGATTTGGATATACTTTAAACGAACTCGCGTTTACATCTTCTGTTGATAATCCTATGTTTTGGTATACACGTACATAATCTATTATCATGCTACTTTGTGTAAAACTGGGGTCGATAGTACCTGCAATGCCACCCATTGCAATATTTAATAGAATATATTGATCTTTATAAAATGGCCAAGTATCATCATCTTTTACCGCTGGATTATAGGTGTAGAAACCAACTCCATCTACTAAAAAGGTAATTTGATTTGGAGACCAGTTAACCGAGTATACATGCCAATTTGCAGCTACATCAGTAATTTCTTGTGATTTATAATTCACAGTATTTCCAGAACTTGATGGTGTATGTAAAGCACTTGAAGTGTGGTTTACGGCTCCTAATCCATGTTCCATAATATCAATCTCGCCACATGCTGGCCAACTTGTATTACCAAAACCTTGTGTTTGCCAGTAAGCTCCAGCTTCATTAATGTTTTTTCCTAAAGTCCAAATAGCTGGCCAAGTACCATCTTCATTTGGCAACTTTGCCTTTACATCTACCCTACCGTAAGTAAAAGCAAATTTTGAATTAAGTCTTGCAGAAGTATATTGTTTTGTTTCTCCTTGATCTGTAAAGCTCTCTTTTATGGCCACAATATTCAAATTACCAGAATCAACAAAAGAATTTTCTATTCTATTCGTATAATGCTGTTGTTCTCCATTAAACCAACTTCCACCGGCCGGTAATTGGGTTTGATGAAACCACTTACTTGAATCGAGTGGTCCATTTGTTTCAAACTCGTCTTCCCAAACTAAATCAGTATATTCTATATCAATTTCATTAGGGTCTGTTGGTGTTGATCCATCGTCAATATCATCTATTAAATAAGTGCCAGGTGTGGTATTTCCACCATCAATAAAAATGACTAATCTATTATACGTTCCACTTCCATCAACAGGTGTAACGCCATCTGAACTTAAAAAAGCATTTGCAAAATTAAAAGTTAAACCATTTTCCCAGCCAGATCCTGAATCATTTACTATTACGTGTATATCAGGATTTGCTCCATTCTCCAATTTAACCATTATTGTATGATTATTTGGATCGAATGCATAAAAATCTAAAGTTATAGTTTGCTGACTATCTAAATCAATAGGACTTATTAAATCTATTAGAAATCCTTGCCAAGGTGCAGAACCATCATTAAAAAATTGAGCAACCGTATCTGCTCCATCATCTGGATTTGCCCTGGTTGAAAAACCACTCCCATCAAAAGCCGTAAAAGTATCTGCAGAATCAGAAAAATCTATAGGCATTTGTTGAGCAAAACAAAATTGAATGGAAAGAAATAAAAATGTAATTAATTTAATGTAATAATGCTTCATAGTTTTATCTTAAGTCGATAAAAATAATACTTAAAAAGTAAAACTATGAAGGAATTAACCACAACAAAAACCAAACAAGCCTAAAAAAAGCTGTTTACCTTCCATTAATATCAAATACAAAAACTAAATGCATTAATTTAAATTAGATATAAAATAAATTCAAAATTGAACTTTGGTTATTTGTCAATTACCTCAAAAACTTTAAACATTTTTTTGCTTTTGGCAGCTGGCACTTCTGAAATTAGCGCGTATTTCCCAGGTTTTAAATTGACTTTGAAATAACCATGCTTTCCCGCTGCCATTTCTTGTATGCCTCCTAAAAAGGTAATGTTATTTGGAGCAGGATCAATAAACCCTTTTGGGCTAGACCAATTCATCCAAGCTTCTAATTCTTCTAAATCAGGATTATTAGACAACTTTACTAAATTTATATCATGACCTACAAAATTTTCATGTAGTTTCTGATCGATAAAATTTACTTTGAAAATATGTTCTCCAGTTCCAAAATCTGGGTTAAATACAATTCCATTATCCCCTGAAATATCAACTTCAATAGTTGCTTTTGGTTCTTCAATCTCACTAGCCGAATCTGTGACAATAATCTCTTTGTACATACCCATTACTGAATGAAATTTTCCATTTTTCATTTTTATGTAGCATTCAATTAAATATCTACCTGAATCTAATTTTATGGTTGAAATGGCTTCATGTTTAGGTGAAACTAATCCCGTGCCTCCGGTGAATTCAACATTAAAAAACCAAGTCGGCAGATTGTTAAATGCCGCAAAACCCTCTTCAGCTTTACCTTCATTTATTAAATCCATGCCTTTGTCAAACACAGGAAAAACGTGGGCTTTGGTACTATCAATAGTAATTCCTTCAGGATACTTTTCAAAAACCAAAAAATGTGTTTCGTTAGATTGGTTTTCATATTTTATGGTATTCCAGCCAGAAGGGAGACTATCTGGTCCTTTAAACTCCATTGATAAAGTGGTATAATTTGAAACTTTATCACCCTTTTCCTTTAAAATTTCGAGTGTTTGCTTATTAGCCTTATTAAAATCTTTGCAGTTAAGAATCAAAGAAAAAAATACTATAAAAAATGCTAATTTATAATAATTCATGGCTTAATATTTTAAATATCAAAACATTACTATAAATATACTGATTTTATTTTATTTTTGATTTAATAATTTTTACCATTTTATTAGCTCGCTCTTTAACTTCAATCTCGGTCCAAGACAATTTTATTAAACACGAAATATTCCTGCCAATATAATGGTCTGATTGCTTAAAGGTTTTTGTTTGCAAATACTTTAATCCTTCTTTTACTTCTTTAGAAATTGGGTAAAGTGAGTTTTGGTTTTTTAAATGATCCCATTTTCGAATATAATGCCAGCTATTATCGAAATAATTCCAGCATGCATCCACACCTTCTTCTTTAAACCCTTGAATTACTTTTCTTGTGGTATCCAAATCTGTTAAAAAGAAATTTAAAAAGGCACAGCTTTCTACTCCTCCATCAGGAACGCATCTAAATGTTACTTCTGGAATCTCTGATAATGCATCTTTTAATATATTGAAATTCTTTTTTTGAATTTCTAAAAATTCCGGCAAACGTTTTACTTGCGCTAAACCTACAGCTGAATGCAATTCGGAAATCCTGAAATTATATCCTAAAAACGGATGTGCTTCGGCACCTCTATCATTTCCAATATGATCGTGCCCGTGATCGCTGTAATGGTCTGCATTTATATAATACTTTTTATTATTTGTAATTACAGCCCCACCTTCTCCGCAAGTTATTGTTTTTACAAAATCGAATGAAAAACACCCTAAATCTCCTATACTTCCTAATGGTTTTCCTTTATAGGTGCCGCCTATTGCTTGACAAGCATCTTCTATTAGCAACACGTTATGTGCATTACAGATAGTTTGTAAACCGTCCATATTTGCCATGCTACCACACATTTGAACTACCATAACAGCTTTTGTTTTTGATGTTATCGCATCTTTAACAGCAATAGGGTCTAATCCTAAAGTATCATCAATATCTACCAAAACAGGGATTGCTCCAAGCATCATGATAGCCTCAAAACTTGCCACAAAAGTAAATGTTGGCATAATAACCTCATCTCCTGCGCCCACTCCTGCTGATGCTAATGCAACTGAAACTGCGGCTGTTCCGCTGGATACAAGTTGCACATGCTTAGATTGAAATGTGATTTGAAGTTCGGATTCTAGCTCTTTGGCTTTCCAATGGCCGTTTCGCATTCCATCGAAACCATAACGCATAAGCACGCCATTATCTAAAACATCGTTTACTTCTTTTCTTTCGGCCTCGCCAAATAATTCAAATCCTGGCATAATTTTAATTTTTCTCTATTATTTTGAATTGGACGTTTTTGCGTTAGGGATTGAACGGTTTGTTTAAGCTCCTCGCAGAGAGCGAGTAGTGAAAGCCCGACCCTAGAGGTAACGCCCAACTGTTTTATAATTCTAATACCGCTTCATCTAAAGGTTTTCTAACTTTTTTAAAGGCTGAAAACATATCATCTTCAGCACGATAACCTATTGGTAATAGGAGTACTGATTTTAATCCCTTTTCGTCTAATTTAAGAATTTCATCGTACTTTGAGGCAATAAATCCTTCCATAGGGCAAGAATCTATGTCTTCTATGGCACAAACCGTCATTAAATTACCTAATGCAATATAGGCTTGATTTGTAGACCATTGCTGGCGATCTGGAAGCGACATTGTACTCATCATTTTTATTAAATCTTCTCGATAAGGTTTTAATATAGTTTCAGATGTATTACGAATACCTTTTATATTGTTATAATATTGGGTAACATCGTCTTTTTTAATGTTTTCTTGAATACAAATAACTAATAAATGTGAAGCTTCTGCTACTTGATTTTGGCCGTATGAATGGGAAACTAACGCAGTTCTAAGTTTTTTGTTTTTAACAATAACCATTTTAATAGTTTGCAAACCGAAAGATGTAGCTGTGAGATTAAATGCTTGTTTTACAATATCTAATTTAGTTTTTGAAAGCTTTTTAGTGGTGTCAAACTTCTTGGTTGCATAGCGCCATTTTAGCTTCTTTATAGTATTCATATTAACGTGACATGTTTTTACAAAAATAGGGTTTGTAGATTTCTTTTTAGCACATAGATAAATAAAATATTTGAATGCTTAATTGCTTAAAATATATTATAAAAAAAATGAAATTTACTTGAAAGAATTAAAAAAGGGTTCTATATTTGCAGCCGCATTCAGGGAATACCTGATGAGACACTTAAGGAGAAATGGCAGAGTGGTCGAATGCGGCAGTCTTGAAAACTGTTGAGGGTCACACCTCCGGGGGTTCGAATCCCTCTTTCTCCGCAAAAAGCCCCTTCACAAATATGTTGATGGGGCTTTATTATTTATATGCTTTAAGCTCTTTATTAAGCTCAATTAAAATTATTTCTTACCTAAATTATTAGATTATTATTTCTTCATTTTAGCATGTAAGTTGTTAACAAAAAGGCACTTAGATAAAAAATATTTTGTAAATTACTATAATTTTATCAACTAATATTTATCAATTATGAAAAAAACATTGATTTTAATTGCCTCAATCGTTTTTGTCTTGAGTTCTTATGCTCAAGTGTCGTATTTGCAATATCGAATTGTTCCTTCTGATAGGGACGCTGAATTCGTGGAGAAAGAAACTAAGTATTGGTCTAAAGTTGCGAAAGCCGCTGCCAATCAAGGTAATTTATTGGGCTGGACTTTATGGCGGAAGGTAGGAGTTACAAAACCAGACGCTCCAAATTATGTATTTGTAAATACCTATGAAAGTTTGGATAAGATGGATCCTTCGAAAATTTGGACCGATGATAATGTAAAAAGCATGGGAGTTGATCCTGCATCTGTAGAAACAAATTCGTTTACTACTATTGCTTTCGATTGCTACCTAAATCTGGAGGCAACTGCAGGAGGAGCCTATCAGTATGCCGTTGTTAATTATGCAAAACCAACAAGTAGAGCAGATTTTATTGAAGAAAACAAAACTTTATGGAAACCTTTGCATGAGAAGAATATAGAGAGTGGCACAATGGGCATTTCATCGTGGGGATTGATGTCTGTTATTACACCAACGGGCAATGAAGCACGCTTTTCTTGCCTAACATGGGATGGTTTTCCAACTTTAACAGATGCTTTAAAATATGTGAGTTATTCAAGCCCAGATTCTGAAGCTACCGGACCTTTTCAAGATGTTTTATCTAAAACTAAAATGGACGAAATTATGCCACACGGATTTGAATATAGCATTATTTATGAACGCGTAATGAGCGTTAGGGCAGACAAAAAATAGTAGTAAACACCAGTAACAAAACCTGCAACTTTGTTGTGGGTTTTTTTATGCCATTTAATATAGATAACAACATTTATTACCAAGAACCATGAAAATAAATTTAACTTTGTAAATACATCAATAAACTTTTTAAAATACATGTTCAAATATGGAATCGATAGACTTTCTGTAAAAAAAGTCATTAGCATCTCAATCGGAAGTTTAGTTACTACACTAACGGATGAAGCTATTAAAAAAGTTAATAATAGTAGAAACCGAGTTGAAATAATGGCAAAGTCTGATAAAGCCATTTACGGCATAAATACGGGGTTTGGTCCATTATGTGATGTTCAAATCACGCCAACAGAAACTAACAAACTTCAAGAAAACTTACTTATCACACATGCAGTTGGAGTTGGAAATGCCATTGAAAAACAAATTTCAAAAATAATGATGATTTGTAAAGTACACGCGTTGTGCTTGGGTTTTTCTGGAATTAGATTAGAAGTTATCGAGCGCATTATTTATTTTATTGAAAATGATTTATTACCGGTTGTTCCTTCTCAAGGATCGGTTGGTGCATCAGGAGATTTAGCACCATTATCACATTTATTTTTGCCCTTGATAGGACAAGGTGAGATCTGGGTGAATAATAAACCAACACGTGCTATAAATGTACTTAAAAAGCATAATTTAAAACCAATTCAATTACAAGCAAAAGAGGGCTTAGCATTAATAAACGGCACACAATTTATTTTAGCACATGCCATTACTGGGCTTTCTAAAATGAACTACTTACTCGATTTAGCCGATTTAGCAGGCGCTATGAGTATAGAGGGCTATAAAGGAAGTGCTTCACCATTTAAAAAGGCATTGCACAGTATCAGACCATTTAAAGGGAATTTAAAAGTTGCTAAACGGATGCGATTGCTTTTTAAAAATTCTGAAAACATTATGTCGCATGAAAACTGTGAACGTGTTCAAGATCCATATTCTATGCGCTGTATTCCGCAAGTTCATGGTGCTTCCAGAAACGCGTTTTATCATTTAAAAAAATTGACGGAAATAGAAATGAATTCGGTTACCGATAATCCGATTATTTTGAGTGATACGGTCGCAATTTCTGGCGGTAATTTTCATGGACAACCTTTAGCAATGGCATTAGATTATGCATCAATTGCTGCTTCCGAATTAGGAAATATTTCAGACAGAAGATGTTATTTACTTATTGAAGGAAAATATGGTTTACCACGGTTATTAACTACCGGAGGAGGTTTAAATTCTGGATTTATGATACCTCAATATACTACCGCTGCATTAGTAACAGAAAACAAGTCTTTATGTTTCCCACCTTCCGCAGATAGCATACCCACATCATTGGGACAAGAAGATCATGTTTCTATGGGTAGCATTTCAGGTAGACAATTCAATCAAATACTTGGTAATCTTGAAAAAATACTGGCAATCGAGCTCATGTATGCTGCGCAAGCATTGGAGTTTAGAAGACCTCAAACATTTTCAAAAATAGTAGAAGAAAATTTTAAAATTATAAGAAGTAAAGTTAAAAAACTTGAAGACGACAGGGCCATAAAGACTGATATCGACCAAATGATTAATCTGGTAGTTAATCGCTCATTAATAGTAAAATAATTTAATAGAATGACGTTCAAAGAACAAATATTGCAAGGGATTCCAACTGAATTACCAGAAAAAAAAGCATATCCAAAAGAAGCTAATAGAGCGCCCAACAGAAAGGATATTTTATCTGTTGAGGAAAAGCAATTAGCAGTAAGAAACGCACTTCGATATTTTCCCGAAAAATGGCATGAAATATTAGCAAAAGAATTTGCTCAAGAATTAAGTGATTTTGGTAGAATATATATGTATCGTTTTAAACCCGATTATGATATTTATTCAAGAACTATAGATAAATATCCAGCTAAATCTATTCAAGCTGCAGCAATCATGTTGATGATTGAAAATAATTTAAATCCCGCAGTAGCACAACACCCTGAAGAATTGATTACTTATGGCGGTAATGGAGCCGTTTTTCAGAATTGGGCTCAGTATATATTAACTATGCAATATTTGGCTATCATGTCCGATGAACAAACGTTACATATATATTCGGGGCATCCAATGGGTTTGTTTCCATCATCAAAAAATGCCCCACGAGTTGTTGTTACCAATGGCATGATGATTCCAAACTATTCACAACCCGATGATTGGGAAAAATTCAATGCCCTCGGAGTTACACAATACGGTCAAATGACGGCAGGTTCATTTATGTACATAGGTCCACAAGGCATTGTTCACGGAACAACTATTACAGTTATGAATGCTTTCCGTAAAATTTTATCAAAAAATGAAACGCCCAATGGAAAAATATTTTTAACTGCTGGTCTAGGTGGTATGAGTGGCGCACAACCCAAAGCCGGAAACATTGCTGGATGCATTACCATTGCCGCAGAAATAAACCCGAAAGCCGCAACAAAACGTTTTGAGCAAGGCTGGGTGGATGTTCTAATTGATTCGATGGAAGAATTAATTTCACGAGTAAAACAAGCTCAAAAAAGTCAAGAAATTGTTTCAATAGCATTTATTGGAAACATTGTTGATGTATGGGAGCACTTCGATTCTGAAAGCATATTTATTCATGTTGGTTCAGATCAAACCTCATTACATATTCCTTGGACAGGCGGTTATTACCCTGTTGATATTTCGTATGACGAAGCGAATAGGCTATTAAGAGAAGAGCCTAAAATTTTTAAAAAACGCGTGCAAGAGACATTAATACGTCATGCAAACGCAATAAATAAACATGCTGCCAAAGGCACTTATTTTTTCGATTATGGAAATGCCTTTTTATTAGAGGCCTCAAGGGCCGGCGCTGATGTAATGGAAGCTAATAATATCGATTTTAAATACCCCTCTTATGTACAAGATATTTTGGGTCCCATGTGTTTTGACTACGGATTTGGTCCTTTTAGATGGGTTTGTACTTCAGGAAAACCTGAAGATTTAGATAAAACAGATAAAATTGCAATGAAGGTATTGCAAAGTATTATGAAAAATGCTCCAGAAGAAATTCAACTTCAAATGCAAGACAACATCACTTGGATTAAAGATGCCAAAAAAAACAAAATGGTAGTTGGCTCGCAAGCCCGTATTTTATATGCCGATGCTGAAGGTCGAATCAAAATTGCTGAAGCTTTTAATAATGCAATTGCAGAAGGCGAAATTGGACCAGTTGTATTAGGGCGAGATCATCATGATGTTAGCGGTACAGATTCACCTTATCGTGAAACATCTAATATTTATGATGGAAGTAAATTTACGGCAGATATGGCTATTCATAATGTGATTGGAGACAGCTTTAGAGGTGCTACTTGGGTTTCTATTCATAACGGTGGTGGCGTTGGTTGGGGCGAAGTAATAAATGGTGGTTTTGGTATGCTGTTAGATGGTACACAAGAATCAGAATCAAGATTAAAAAGTATGTTGTTTTATGATGTTAATAATGGTGTGGCACGAAGAAGTTGGGCAAGAAATGACGAGGCCTTATTCGCCATAAAAAGAGAAATGAAACGTACACCAAATCTTAAAGTTACTTTGCCTAACTTAGTTGCCGATGAATTATTAAACGACCTTTTTTAATGACAACATTATTCAAAAACATCAAAGAATTAGTTCAAGTTCGTGAACAACCCATCTCCTTTATTTCAGGTTCTGAAATGAATGTATTACCTACTATTAAAAATGCATTTTTAGTTGTATATAATGGTTTGATAGCTGATTTTGGAATGATGAAAAATTGTCCTGATTTGAAGGTCGATAATATCATCGACGCATCAGGTAAAATAATCTTGCCCGCATGGTGTGATTCACATACACATATTGTTTACGCTGGAAATCGAGAGGGCGAATTTGTTGACAGAATTAATGGTTTAACATATGAAGAAATTGCAAATAACGGTGGCGGCATATTAAACTCAGCAAAAAAACTTCAAGATTCTTCCGAAGAAGAATTATATCTGCAAAGTAAAGCGAGAGTAGAAGAAGTCATTCAAATGGGTACTGGAGCTATCGAAATTAAATCAGGATATGGCCTAACGGTAGAAGCAGAATTAAAAATGCTTAGAGTTATAAAACGATTAAAGGAAAATTACCCAATCAAGATAAAAGCCACACTATTAGCCGCTCATGCTCTACCAAGTGAATTCAAAAATAATAAAGCAGGATTTGTTCAACTCGTTATTAACGAATTGATACCAAAAGTAGCTAATGAAAATTTAGCTGAATATATTGATGTGTTTTGTGAAACGGGATATTTTTCCGTAGAAGACACCGAACTCATTTTGCAAGCTGGCAAAAAACATGGATTAGTGCCTAAAATTCATGTCAATCAGTTCACTGCCATTGGAGGTCTACAAGCGGGTATAAAGTATGAGGCATTATCTGTAGATCATCTGGAGGAAATGCGAATAACGGATATCGAATCTTTAAAAAACACGAAAACTATGCCTGTGGCCTTACCAGGCTGCTCTTATTTTTTAGGCATTCCATATACTCCAGCTCGTAAAATGATAAGTGCAGGTTTACCAATAGCATTAGCAACCGATTATAATCCAGGTTCGTCTCCTTCCGGCAACATGAATTTTGTGGTTTCAACGGCGTGTATTAAAATGAAAATGACTCCTGAAGAAGCTATTAATGCAGCAACAATAAACGGAGCTTATGCTATGGGATTAGAAAAGCAATTGGGATCAATTTCTATTGGTAAAGTAGCCAACTTAATTATGACTAAACCAATAAATTCATTTAGTTTTATACCATACGCATTCGGTTCAAACTTAATCGAAAATATTTATTTAGAAGGTAAAATGATATGCACCTAATAATATATAAAATCTCTCAATCAATAATTGCCTTATAATATGATACAAGAATTAAAAGAGAATTATGGTCATCTTTTTGAGGCCACGCTTTTGGAAGAAATAAATCAAGTAGGAACATTTAAGGAAATTCCTGAAGGGTTTGTTATGATTGACATTGGTAATTATTTAAAATCTATGCCTTTGCTTATATCTGGCGCGATAAAAATTTTAAGAGAAGATAATGATGGGGACGAACTCCTACTCTACTTTCTTGAAAAAGGCGATACTTGCGCTATGACTCTTACCTGTTGTTTAGGAGAAACTAAAAGCGAAATACGTGCCATCGCAGAAACAGATGCAAAACTAATTATGATACCTATTCAGAAAATGGAAGAATGGTCGGCTAAATACAAAAGTTGGAGGAATTTTGTTTTTAAAAGCTATCATAACAGATTAAACGAAATGTTAGAAACCATTGATAATATCGCATTCTTAAAAATGGATGAAAGACTTTTAAAATATTTAAATGAAAAGGCAAGACTTACCAATGATAATATCGTGCATAACACGCATCAAGAAATTGCCTATGAACTACATACTTCTCGGGTTGTGATTTCACGATTATTAAAAAAATTGGAAAACTTAGGTAAAATCGAACTTCATAGAAATTTTATTATCATTAAAGATATTTAGCCTGTAGTGTAACTAATGTTACTGCGAGGCTTAAAGTGTACCCCTATTTTTGCATTAAATTTTGTGAAATAATGGGATTATTTGAATTCTTTGGATATCTAAGTGCATTAATAATTGGTGTTTCTTTAGGACTTATTGGTGGAGGCGGTTCCATCTTAGCTGTACCAGTATTAGCATATTTGTTCTCCATCAATGAAAAAGCTGCTACGGCATACTCCTTGTTTATTGTGGGCTTTAGTGCTTTAGTTGGTGGAATAAAACAACATTTTAAAGGATTAGTAGATTGGAGAACAGCGATAGTTTTTGGGATTCCTGCAATAATAGGAGTTACTTTAATTAGATATTTTGTAATACCAGTTTTACCCAATATTTTACTTTCTTTTAGTGGGTTTATCTTTACTAGAAGGATGGCTATGTTCGGTCTTTTTGCACTATTAATGATACCTGCAGCTTTTTCGATGTTGAAAAATGGTAAAGAGAAAATAATAACTGGCAAAGTAAAATACAATTATCCGTTAATTTTGATTGAAGGATTAATTGTAGGAGCCATAACAGGCATGATAGGTGCTGGTGGTGGGTTTTTAATTATACCTGCACTAGTAATATTAGCAAACGTAGAAATGAAGGTCGCAGTTGCTACATCCCTTATAATTATTGCCTTCAAGTCATTAATGGGCTTCTTCTTGGGTGATGCATTAACTATGGAAATAGATTGGCCATTTTTAATGGTATTTACGGGATTATCATTTGTAGGAATATTTATTGGTAGTTATTTAAGTAATTTTATAAATGGGGAGAAACTAAAAAAAGGATTTGGCTATTTTATTATAGCAATGGCAATCTTTATTTTTTACATGGAGTTTTTTCTTTAAAAGAAATGTAACTCACGTTACTAGCTATAATATAAATTAAGTTATAAATTTGAAAAGTTAAAATTATTATTATTATGAAAATAGAACAAATATATACCGGCTGTTTAGCACAAGGTGCATACTATATTGAAAGCAAAGGAGAAGTAGCAATTATAGATCCTTTACGTGAAGTTCAACCATATATTGATAGGGCTAGATCTGATAATGCAAAAATAAAGTACATTTTTGAAACTCACTTTCATGCCGATTTTGTTAGTGGGCACGTAACACTCTCAAAAGAAACTGGGGCACCCATTATTTTTGGTCCGAATGCTGAGACTTCTTTTGATGCTCTAATTGCAAAAGATGGCCAAGAATTTAAGTTAGGAGATATAATATTTAAGGTATTACATACTCCAGGGCATACTATGGAAAGCTCGGTATTCCTTTTGAAAGATGAAAACGGAAAAGACCATGCTATTTTTAGTGGAGACACTTTGTTTTTAGGTGATGTTGGAAGACCTGATTTGGCTCAAAAAATGGGAAAAATTACCGAGAAAGATTTAGCTGGGTTTTTGTTTGATAGTTTACGAACAAAAATAATGCCTTTGGCAGATGATGTTATTGTTTATCCAGCACATGGTGCAGGTTCTTCTTGCGGAAAAAATTTGAGTAAAGAAACGGTAGATACACTTGGAAACCAGAAAGCTACCAACTATGCACTTCGAGCAGATATGACAAAAAAAGAGTTTATTGACGAAGTCACTGAAGGCTTAACACCGCCACCGCAGTACTTTCCTTTAAATGTGAAAATGAACAAAGAAGGTTATGATGATTTTGAAGACGTTCTAGAACGAAGTGCTCAAGCCTTAACACCGGATGCTTTTGAAATAGCTGCCAACCAAACCGAATCAGTAGTATTGGATGTGCGCCATCAAGATGACTTTACAAAAGGCCATATTCCACGATCAATTTTTATTGGTTTAGATGGTAGTTTTGCTCCTTGGGTAGGTGCTTTAATTGCAGATGTAAAACAACCTATTCTGCTTGTAACTCCTGAAGGTAGAGAAGAAGAAACAATTACACGATTATCAAGAGTTGGTTTTGATGCTACTATTGGGTACTTAGAAGGAGGATTTGAATCTTGGAAAAAAGCGGGCAAGGAAATTGACACAGTTAGTTCTATTTCTGCATCTAAATTTAAAAAAGCCATACAAGATAGCGCAGTTCCAATTTTTGATGTTCGAAAAGAAGGCGAATTTCTGTCTGAACACGTTGAAAATGCTAAAAACACTCCTTTAGATTATATTAACGATTATCTGCCACAATTTCCAGACACTGAAACTTTTTATGTGCATTGTGCTGGAGGATATAGAAGCATGATAGCTGCTTCAATTTTAAAAAGTAGAGGTATTCACAATTTAATTGACATCCAAGGAGGGTTTAAAGACATTAAAGAAACTGGTATAAAAGTTTCAGATTATGTTTGCCCAACAACTTTATAAAAACAGATGAAAAACATATTAATTTTATTTGTAATAGTAGCTTTCACTTCCTGTAACGGTCAAGTGAGTAAGAAAATAAACACCATTGATTTAACAAAATTGAACCAAGACGTTATTGGTAAAAATGTTCAGTTTGTTGATGTAAGAAAGGCTAATGAATATTTTGAAGGACATATCGATGATGCCATAAATATTGATGTTTCAAACGAAGCGAATTTCAAAATAGCCATTGAAAAACTAAACAAAAACCAACCAGTTTATATTTATTGCTATTCTGGAGGAAGAAGTAACAAGGCTAGTAAAATAATGGAAGAACTTGGTTTTTCAACGATTTATGATTTTTCTGGAGGATGGAGTACTTGGAGTAAAAAATAAAATGGATTTAGAACTTAACGACGCCTACTGGGACAATAGATACATAAATAACAATATCGGATGGGATTTAGGCAGTATATCTCCGCCTATTAAAGCTTATATAGATCAGTTGGAAGATAAAAGTTTAAAAATTTTAATTCCAGGAGGTGGTAATTCGTATGAAGCGGAATATTTGTTTAAAAAAGGATTTAAAAATGTATATGTTGTTGATGTTTCAAAAACAGCATTGCAAAATATCAAGAACCGAGTTCCTTCCTTTCCCAATTCAAACTTAATACTTAAAGATTTTTTTAAACTAAAAGAAACTTTTGATTTAGTAATCGAGCAAACCTTTTTCTGTGCAATAAATCCAAATCTGCGTGAAAATTATGTTAAAAAAATGCATCAAATTTTAAATCCTAGCGGTAAAATAGTTGGTTTGCTTTTCAATTTACCATTAAATGATGATCAACCTCCCTTTGGTGGTAATAAGAAAGCCTATATTGATTTATTCGAAACGCATTTTAATATTGAAATTATGGAAAACTGCTATAATTCTGAAGCAAGTAGAAAAGGCAAAGAGTTATTTATTAAACTAATTAAAAAATAATTTCAAATTAGTTTCCCTTTTTAGGTTTCCGTGGTGTAAATCCATAAGTATTTTGTCCTATAAAATCTTTTGGAAATTTTTCGTCTCCAGGAAAACCGAGTTTAATCGTGCCACTATCTTCTGGAATGTAATTAGTTTTAAAAATATAATCCCACAAACTCAAACTAATGCCAAAATTAACACCATATTTTCCTTTAGGCAAAACATAGGAATGATGATATAAATGCATTACAGGGTTATTAATAATATATTTAAGTGGCCCCCAAGTTATTTTAATATTTGAATGATTAAAATGGCCAATAGTAATGGCCATAAAATGAACTATATATGCCTGCTCTGGCTCAAAACCAAACAATATCATAACTCCAAAAGTTTTTAACGGTTTGTATAAAATGTTTTCCATCCAATGATAACGTAAGTGTGCTGCAAAACCCATTTCCTTCACGCTGTGATGTACTTTATGAAACCGCCACAATAAAGGATACTTATGTAACAAAGTATGAGTAAACCATTGAACAAAATCAAGAACAATAAAAAATAGTAATAATTGCAGCCACAAAGGCCATCCTGAAGGATCGAATAAAGCTAAAGTTTTATTTGTTATTCCAATATCGGCAAATGCTACTTGTAACAATTTATAAAATCCACTAATGGCTATAGAGAAAATGAAAAAATTAAAAAACATGTAAAAACCATCTAGCCAGAAATCTTTTCTAAAAACTGATTGGTCTTTCCTCCAAGGAAAAATCATTTCCAAAATCCATACAAATAGAGATATAAAAATTAATCCCCAGAAATAGTTTGTATACCAAGGCACTTCAAAAATTATAGATTTCCATGTCCAATTTACAGTGCCATTAAAAGCGTTTACAAAAGCATTTATATATTTTTCCATAATTAATTAAATATCTTAGTAATACTATCTTGTTCTATTGGTAAGTCGTTAAAATAACTCCACTCTGTCCAGGAACCATCGTAGTTTTTTACATTTTTATAACCTAATACTTGAGTTAATACAAAGGTTGTGTGCGCAGAACGAACACCGCTGTGGCAATAAACAATTAGTGTATCATTTTTTAATGCGAAATTTTTATAAATTTCAAAGAGTCGCTCATGTGGTTTTAGCTTCATATTACCATGATAGTTAATGGCGTTAGACCAATCTATCACTTTACTATTTGGGATGCGACCACCACGAAAAGATCCTGATTTTTGACGTTTCCCAGAAAACTCATCATCTGTCCTAGTATCTAATATCATCTTTTCATTAATTATAGCTTCTACCATTTCATCTTTAGAAATATAATATTTCATTGAAGGGCTTTTTGGCAACGTAAAATTGACTTTTTCACTTTTAGGGATTGTTGTTGATATTGTTCCATTATTCATTTTCCAAGCCTTAATTCCTCCATGTAAAAGTTTTACATTTGAAAAATCATAATTCTGTAAAATCCACCATAATCTTGCTGAATCACATAATCCGTTATTATCATAAATGATAATAGTATTATCATCACTAATTCCTAAACTACCAAATAAATTTTCTATTTGAGCAGTGCTCGCCATCATGCCCTTATATGGAAAAGTTTTATCTTCTATATCGGTTCTCCAAATATTGATGGCTCTAGGCAAATGTTCTTCTAAGTAGAATTCTGGCTTTCTAAAATCAATTATTTTTATATTTGGGTTTTTGAATATCTTTAATAACTCTTCAGCTTCTATTAGATATTTACTTGAAAACTCTGACGACTTTATGTCTCCTACAAAATTTTTGCTGTTTGATTCTTTTTTACAACCATATACTGCTAACACAATAATTACAATACTAATCCTTAAGTTCATACCAATCAATATCAGTTAAATTAGCACGTCTGCCTACTACTTCTACAGGATAATTAGCAACTAAATAGTCTACTATAATTTCCTGATTTTTTCCTAAATCCCATAGATTTTGCGTTTCTTGCATCCACCTTATTGTGGCATTCCAACGCTCTTTATTCATTCTATTTTGAGTTACAAGCTTTGCTGAATGGCAATTGGTGCAATTATTCACAACTATCATTAAACCATCCGCAGAAATTAATCCTGTTCTTACATGAATCCCGTTTTCTACTCGATCTTCATCTAATTCTATTACAGGCGTTTCAACATAATTATTTTCTTTAGCGTTGAAAACATTTAAATTTGGATTTAGTACATACAACAACAAAAAGGCGCCCGCAATAATAAAAAGGCTAAAAAAAAGCATTAATTTATGATATATTTCTTTTATACCTTTTCGAAAATCTTCCTCCTGTGACATTTATTTTACTTTAATAGCGATTCTATGACAGGCATTATTTAAATAACCCTTCGGATTCCAACCTGGTAATATCATAGGTTGTGCAGTTCCTTGTGAGTCCGTAGCTCTTGCCCAAATCTCATAATATCCTTTTTTAGGGAAGTTTATACTGGTAGAAAAGTGCTGCCAAGCTAAACGGTTAACTGGTAATTCAATTTGACATTCATTCCAGGTCGCACCAAAATCAATTGAGTATTCCATTTTAGAAACAACTAATTCACCTGCCCATGCATGACCTCTTATATTTAAAGATTTCCCTTCATTAATTGTTGCCCCAGATTTAGGAAATGTTATTAATGATTTTACGGGCATTGATTCAATAATACACATATCCTCATCTTTTACCTTATCGCCGGGCGCAACAGGTTCACAAGGTATACGGTATGCAGTACCAGTCATTTTAGTTCCATCATGTATTTTATTTCTTATACTAATTCTGTTTACCCATTTACCCGAAACAGATGCTGGCCAACCACCTGCCACTAAACGCAGCGGATAACCATGAACTAAGGGTATATCTTTACCATTCATTTTAAAGGCTAACAAAGTTTCTTCTTGAAGTGATTTTGATATTGGTGCACCTCTTGATATTGGTTCTTTATATGGATCTCTACTTAAATGTACATCGGATGAATGATATCCAATATATACTGCATCTTTTTTTATTCCCACATCATCAAGAACATCCCGCAAACGAATTCCAGTCCATTTGGCGCAATGCACCGCACCTACGGTCCATTGATTTCCTTTGGCCGGTGGATTGAATTCACTCCTGCCATTACCGCCGCACTCTAAGGTCAACTGATAGCTATATTCCTTAAACTTTGACTTAAGTTCGTTTAGGGTATATGTTTTTTCTTTATTAACAGATTCTCCATCAATTGTAAGTGTCCAATTTCGCACATCAATATTCTCTGGTATAAGTCCATTATTTCTAATAAACATCGCAGAATTAGGAGTGATTTTATCGTCTAGTAAATGTGCTTGTGCTTCGATATTCCATGGTTTATCGTTAAGTACAATCATTTCTTTGTTTTTACTAAACATTTTAAAGGGATCAGGGTCTTGCAACGCGATAGGCTGATATCCTTCAAACATTTTTGAACCAAAAACAATCTCTGATCCTATTAAAGTAGCAAAACTACTTAAGGTTGCTTTTTTAATAAAATTTCTTCTTTTCAAATGATTAAAATTTATTCCATTCATAAAGGAAAACTGGACAATATATAATTTCTATTTTTTAATTTTTGTAACAATTGTTACAAATATCAGTTCACATTTTATAAAATTTCAATTTTTAAGGTTTGTAACTTATGTTACTGTCAATCAAAATACAACATAATACTTTTGTATCGGCAAATTAATCAAATGTTAAACTCACTTAAATCATGAACACACATTATCAAATTCTCATTATTGGAGGTGGAACTGCAGGCATTATGGTTGCTGCACAACTTCAAAAAAAGAATAAGCGTTTCAAAATAGGAATTATAGAACCGGCTGATACTCATTATTATCAACCTGCATGGACATTGGTAGGTGCCGGCACATACGATTATGATAAAACGGCGCGCCCTATGGGAGATATTATCCCTAATGGCGTAGATTGGATTAAAGATTATGCATCTGGTTTTAAACCTAAAAGTAATTTAGTTTCAACAAAGTCTAGTGGCGAAATTACTTATGATTATTTAGTTGTGGCCCCTGGTTTAGTCTACGATAATTCATTAGTTCCTGGTTTAGAGGAAGCTTTAGATAAAGGAGTCGTTTGTAGTAATTATACTGATCCTTTACACACCTGGGAAGTCCTTAAAAATTTCAAAGGTGGTACAGCTTTATTTACACAACCTACCACGCCAATTAAATGTGGCGGTGCACCTCAAAAAATAATGTATTTAGCTGAAAATTATTTTAGAAAAACTGGAGTTAAAAATAAAACTAATATTGTATTCGCTACAAATGGAGGTGTAATTTTTGGTTTAAAATCTATAGCAGATACACTATTAAAAGTTAATTCAAGAAAAGATATTAATCTTCGTTTTGGCCACCATTTAAAGAAAATTGATGCCAAAAAACAAATAGCGTGGTATGCTTTAGGTGCAAACAAATCTGAAATTAATCACAAAAATATAGAGGTTTATAAAGACGGTGATTTAGTCGGAATCCATTATGATATGCTACACACGGCGCCTCCATCTGTGGCTCCAAAATTTATTCAAGATTCTCCATTAGTAAATGAAACAAAGTGGCTGGATGTAAATCATCATACCATGCAACATAATAAATATTCAAATATTTTTGGATTAGGAGATGTGGTGGCTTTACCTACTGCAAAAACTGGTGCGGCAATTAGGAAACAAGTGCCGGTAGTAGTCGATAATATTTCACTACTCATTAATCATAACAAACTTGGCACAAAATCATATAATGGTTATTCATCCTGTCCAATAGTTACAGACTACGGAAAAATGGTTTTGGCAGAGTTTGATTATGACAATAATTTTACTCCAGATCCACAATTAAAGAAAATGCTTATCTCAGATTCTAGTAAAGAACATTGGAGACTATGGATTCTAAAAAAATACATGCTCCCCTATTTATATTGGAATAAAATGATGAAAGGTAAAGATGTATAAAAAATCAATTCCTTAAATTGGCAACAAATTAGATGACGAAAAGGTTTGTCAGTTAAAATTTAAATAAAAGACTTTTGAATAGTGTAAATATATTTTACAAATTAAATTATTAAATATGAATTGGATTTTTGAACCTTGGCCATGGTATGTTTCTGGCCCATTAATAGCGTTTATAATGTTTTTACTAATAATGGTTGGTAAAAATTTTGGAATGTCTTCAAATTTGAGAACGTTGTGTACCATTTGTGGTGCAGGTAAAAAAACAAGCTTTTTTGATTTTGACTGGAAATCTCAAAAATGGAATCTAATAGTTGTTTTAGGAACTATTATTGGAGGATTTATTGGCTCCCATTTTTTGAGTAACGATTTAATTGTACATATTAGTCCCGAAACAGTAAGTGATTTAAATTCATTAGGAATAAATAGCGCCGGAAATGCTTATTTACCAACCGAGCTTTTTGATATTTCTGTATTTGGAAGCCTGAAAGATGTAGTTCTATTATCCATCGGTGGTTTATTGGTCGGGTTTGGCACTAGGTATGCCGGTGGCTGCACTTCAGGACATGCTATTTCTGGTTTGAGTAATTTACAATTGCCTTCGTTAATCGCAGTGATCGGATTTTTTATTGGAGGCTTATTTATGATTCATTTTT
>NZ_JABDMV010000141.1 GCF_013001275.1 Flaviramulus sp. | reverse complement strand
GATTTTTGTTGCCAAGTTTTTAGTGCATTATGAAGTGTATCTCCTTGAGTTTGTAAAATAAAATCGATGACCATTGTTGTGCCACCATGTAAGGCTGCGCGTGTGCCCGTTTCATAATCGTCGCTTGAATAGGTTCCCATAAAAGGCATATCCAAATGCACATGAGGATCTATACCTCCTGGAAAAACCAATTTATCAGTGGCGTCAATTATTTTATCTGCTTGATAATTTAAATCTTTACCAATAGCAATTATCTTTTCGCCTTCCGTATAAACATCGGCGATATAACTTTCGGAGGCCGTCACAACGCGACCATTTTTAATTAATATTGACATCCTATTTTTTCTTCATTAAAATTATATAAAGCATAAACGAAATAATAAATCCTGTAAACCACGAAAGCGAATACAAGAAGTCTAAAGCTGGTACCCAATACCCAATTAATGCCAAAAAAACACCAACTATTAGGGCTATCATTGCTGCCTTATTAAAACCTGTTTCGCCGTAGGAATAAATCCCATTTTCTTTATATAATTCGGCTAACATTAATCTCTTTTTTCTAACATAATAATAATCGGCAATTAATATCCCTAGAACTGGGCCTAAAAGACCACTAACAAAAATTAGAAACCCAGAAATTTCATTTAATAACCACCATGGCATAATTAAAATCCCTATAATTCCTGTTATGGTTCCTCCAGTTTTAAAACTTATTTTTTTTGGCCATAAATTTGAAAATGCATTCGACGGCGCAATAACGTTGGCAGCAATATTTGTACTAAGTGTGGCTATTATCATAAAAATTTGAGCAACAATTACGACCACCGGATTTTTAAATTTAGCTATTAACGACACTGGATCCCATGGCGCATCATCGGCAATTAATATATCTTTAAAGTTAATAATTGCTGCACAGGTAACAAAAATTCCAACAAAAGAATATAACATCATGGTGGCTGGTAATCCAATAAATTGTCCTGCTACTTGATCTTTTTGAGTTGAGGCATATCGCGTTATATCAGCAATACTAATCGACATGGTTGCCCAAAAGCCTACCATAGCGGTTAGCCACAATATGTAACTCCATAATTTACTTACTGAATTGGCATTGCCATCCATATGTTTGGCGTTAACAATACTTGATAATACTGGAATATCTTCTTCAATATTTCTGAATTGCACTTTCACATTATCAGTATTTGAAATTAAAATAGGCTGAGATGTAAATGCTTTCCACATATTGTTTTCTTCTGATATAATTTTATATTCTGAAGCCTTCAAAGCACCTTCTTTACTTTTTAAAACATTTAAATTTAGATAGTAATTATCTTTTTCATGCGTAATGGACGCCGCTGTTTTTTCTAGTTGCACGCTTTGATCTAAAACTACAGAAAAACCTTCTGCTTTCGAATAACTCCAGTATATGAGTACAATACCCATAATAATTAAAATGGGAGCCGAATAAGTTTCAAGCCATTTTATGCTTTCAGTTCCTTTCCAAATGAAATACATATTAATAATCCAAAACACAGCAAAACCAACAAATTTACCTATGGACAAACCTAATTCTCCCGTTGCTCCTGTTAAAGCATTAAAAATGGCATAAATAGCCAAACCACCAATCCATGTTTGAACTCCAAACCATCCACAAGCAATAATTCCTCTTGTAACTGATGCTATATGTACACCTTTGGTACCGAAAGCTGCACGACCAATCACCGGAAATGGGATTCCATATTTTACACCAGCGTGCCCATTAAGCACCATAGGAAGAGTGATAATTAAATTAGCAAGCCCAATAATTATTAAGGCTTCATACCAATTCAGACCAGTTTTTATCATGTATGAAGCTAGTAGATACGTAGGAATACAAACTGCCATTCCCACCCAAATAGCGGCTAAATGCCATTTATTCCAAGTTCTGTTTTCTTTAGAAACCGGAGCTAAATCCTCACTAAACAGAGGTGAATTTGAAACGTCTTCTTGTAATTCTACTATATCGTCCTTCATATTCTAATTACAGTATTCATCAGCTATTTCAATCGCTTTAGAAATAATTTTTAATCCTTCGTCAACTTCATCTTTACTTACATTTAATGGAGGCGCAATAAAAATCCAATTCCAACGTACAAATGTGAACATACCTAATTCTCTTATTTTTGCCGCCATTCTGTTGGTCGCTTCCATTTCATTAGGCTTCGCATTCCAAGGTGTTGTTGGTTCCTTGGTTTTTCTGTTTTTCACCAATTCAATACACCCTAATAATCCTGTATTTCTAAAATCACCTATCGATGGATGTTTGAGCTTCAATTTTTCAACTTCAGACTCTATATATTTACCCATTTCGGCAGCTCTAACAACCAAATTCTCCTCTTCAATTATTTTTAAATTTTCTAAAGCGGCTGCACATAATGTTGGATGAGCAGAATATGTTAAACCAATAACCATCGGATTATCATTAAAATAGTTTGCAATTTTATCTGTAACTACAACTCCTCCTAGAGGCAGATATCCAGAGGTCAATCCTTTTGCTAAACACATAATATCTGGTGTAACATTATGATTATCTATTCCAAACATTTTGCCGGTGCGTCCAAAACCGCTCATAACTTCATCATCAATCATCATAATGCCATATTTATCACAAAGTTCTCTAACTTTCTTTAAATACATCGGCGGATATTTAATACATCCCGAAGAACCAGATTCACCTTCAAATAAAATGGCAGCAATACTCCCTGGGTTTTCAAATTGAACAACACGTTCTAAATGTGCTATAGCACGCTCTCCGCATTCTTTGATTGAAGATGAACTCCAAGGACAACGATAAGCATATGGATTCTCAACATGTACAACATTTGGCATGGCTTGACTATCTGATGGAAACCGTCTTGGATCGCCACCGGCAGTCATAGCGCCATAGGTTCCGCCATGATAAGCTCTATAATGCGTGATAATTTTATGTCGTCCCGTGTACATTCTTGCTAACTTAATAGCATTCTCTATGGCTTCTGCCCCACCAAGCGTAAAAAATGTCTTCGTTAAATTACCAGGCGTTATTTCTGCTATTTTTTTTCCAAGTTTACCTCGTACATCTGTAGCCATTCCGGGGTATACATAACTTACTTCCTGCATTTGTTTGGCCACAGCATCGGTAATGCGTTGGTTTCCATGACCTATATTGACATTCATTAATTGAGACGAAAAGTCTAAGTATTTTTTACCATCTCTATCGAAGATATATGATCCTTCTGCATGAGAAGCATTTATTGGATTTTGACCGCCTTGTTTAGACCAAGAAAAAAGTGTGTAATCAAGATTGTCTTTTATAATTTGATTCATTTATAATTACTGTATTTGATTTTAAAAGGTTTTTAATTTTATACGGATTCTAGCTCATCCAATTGGTTTGCGCTTCCGGATTCCACTTAATAGTTGTCTTTTTATTTTGTGTCCAGAACTCAATAGAACTCCTGCCTGTAATATCTCCAACGCCAAATTTAGAGTCGTTCCATCCACCAAAAGAAAAAGGTTCTCGAGGTACAGGAACTCCAATGTTTACACCAATCATTCCCGCACTTGCTCGTTCCATCACCTGTTTTGCTAGACCACCACTTTGAGTAAATACAGCAGCGGCGTTACCATAGTTAGAACCATTTTCTATTTCAATAGCTTCGTCTAAGTCTTTAGCTCGAATAATGGATATTACGGGTCCGAAAATTTCTTCACGAGCCACAGACATATCCGTTGTTACATAATCTATAATTGTTGGTGCAACGTAATATCCGCTTTCTTTTCCTTTTACAGTTGTGTTGCGTCCATCAAGTAAAATTTTTGCACCGTTTTTTTCAGCTTCAGCAATATATTTTTCAATACGCTCCTTCGCTTCTTTTGTAATTACTGAACCCAAATTATCTCCAGGAACAATGGCTTTTGCTATTTCCACCATTCTATCAATTATATGTTGGACTTTATCAACACCAACCATAACCGAAGCTGCCATACAGCGTTGACCTGCACAACCAGACATTGAGGCTACCACATTGGATGCCGTCATTTCCGGATTCGCATCAGGCAATACTAATAAGTGGTTTTTGGCACCACCTAAAGCCACACAACGTTTTAAGTTTGACGTTGCTCTTTTATAAACAATTTTAGCAACCTTAGTAGAACCTACAAAGGAAACTGCTTTAATATCTTCATGGTCACAAATAGCTTCTACAACTTCTTTTCCGCCATTAACAATGTTAAAAACACCATCAGGTAATCCTGCTTCTTTCAGCAATTCTGCCATTCTTACGGTAGAAAGCGGCACTAATTCTGAAGGTTTTAAAACCATGGTATTACCTAAAACTAATGCAT
>NZ_JABDMV010000084.1 GCF_013001275.1 Flaviramulus sp. | reverse complement strand
AACCAAATTGCTTTCAGGATTTTTTATAATGATCAGCTTTTACTGCCCATCTAGGGAAAACGTAAGCCATCTGCAGTGCTAAATGCAATTTGATTCGACTCCTCGAACTCCCGATCCAATAAAGTGGCTCAATTACCAAATTTTTAAGGAAAATTGGCTAATTGAGACGGATAATGGCTAACATGCTTCCGCACGTCTTCACGCTTCATTATCTTACACTTTTTGTATCTTCGTTCTCATAGCCGAACTGCGTTTAGCAGGACGTTGTGCAACATTATCAGAAACCGCTAACCAATGATAAAATTCTTTAGAAAAATTAGACAAAAATTACTGACTGAAAATAAGTTCAGTAAATATTTGATTTATGCTATTGGAGAAATCATTCTTGTAGTTATAGGAATTTTGATTGCCTTATCCATAAACAATTGGAATGAAAATAATAAATTAATAAAACAAGAGCTAACATATCTTCAGAACTTAAGAGATGACTTGAAAGCCCAAATAGACTTATTGGATATTTATATCGCTTGTGAGGATATTATAATTACCCAGTCGAGTGATGTCGTAAAACACTATGAAATCAACGATGGTTTTCATAATATGGACAGTATATTCCCAAAGTTAAATGATCTGACTATTAGATGGACATTTTCTAATGCCAACACAACACTTATGGAAATGATTAATTTAGGTCAAATAAACATAATCCAAAACAAAACATTAAAAGCAGAATTAGTTGCATTTAACCAAAATATTGAAATCTTTTCCAAAAACACTCAAAACAACAATACTAACCTTATAGATAATTTAACCGTTCCGAATTTGATAATACGAAATGCTTATGCTACTCACGGATATTCAGTTAGGATGACAGATATGTTTAAAAAGTTTTATTTATTTGATTTTGTTAGAGTCAAAGATGATGAATTGGCTAAAATTTCAACTAAAATCCTAAATGAACCAAAAGAGCGTTTAGAATTAATCAATAAGGTGGCATTTAGAAATACGATGGCAAGTATGCAAAAAAAAGGAAACCAAAGTTTGAAGAATTTAGCAGAACAAATTCTTTTAAATGTCAACTCTGAAATAGATAGAAAATAACGAAAGCACAACAACGTGTATAATTCATTGCTAGTACTGGCCTACTTACGAAAATCCTACCGGATTTTCTATTCGGTTTGAACTTACAAAGTTAGTTGCTTAACCACGTAACTTACCATATAAAAGACTGTTGTAACAAATTAGATCGACAATGATATTGAAAAGTAGATTCATTTTTTTATTCCTTAATCTAGCATTTATTTGCTTAGCTACATGTCAGATTGAACATGAAGATGGCGAATATAAGATCAAACAAGATTCTGTATGGATTGAAACTTCAAATGGTAATATTTTTGGGTTACTGTTTACCCCTGTGGGAACTAAAAAAGAAAAAACACCTGCCGTTCTTTGTCTACAAGGAGGTGGAGAAATGGGGCTTGCAAACTATACCTATGAAGCCAAGTTTTTTGCAAAAAATGGAATCGCTGCCCTTGTTTGCGATAGATCAGGATCTGGACTCTCAAAAACTAAAAAGAGTTGGAGAGAGCAAAGTTTTAAAGATATAACTAATGAATATTTTGAGCTTTTTGGATGGTTATCCAATCAAGCTGGAATTGATAGTAATAAAGTTGGACTTCACGGAATGAGTCAAGGAGGTCGTTTATCTCTCAATATGGCATCCCTAAAACCTAACATAATATACTTTGTTAACGCAGTATCTGGACCTACAATATCATATAAAGAAAATCAACTTTATGCTCTAGAAAAATATTTTCAAAAACAAAAAATAAATTCTGAGATTATAAGCAATGCTTTAAAAACTTGGGAAATGTATTTCAATGATATTGCTAACGGGAAAATTTCAATGAAAACACTCAACATGATTAACGAATTAACAGAAGATGCTCCCAATTCGATATATAAACCTGAAAACTCAGGAGAATTACCTATTAGACCTCAACCTGAAGATATTAATTTTTCAATAGAAGGCGATTTGGACAAAATTACCTGCCCCGTATTATTGCAATACGGACAATTAGACATACTTGTTGATCCCATAGCTTCATTGGCACTAATTCCTAATAAATCAAATTTTGAAATAAAAAACTATGCGGATACAGACCACTCCATGAATTTTAAAAATGGAGATATAAATCCTCTGTTTTTAGAAGATAAATTAATCTGGATTCAGAACATAATTGACAAAAAATAGAAAATTTTTACAACATGCTGTAAAAATGCATTAAAACGCATTTTACACTTATGGATGGAATACATTCAGCGAAAAGATGACCAAAACAGCACCGCAACTGCGTTTCTCCCACTATTTTGGTGCATCTATTCCATCGTCCTGCTAAACCAAATTGCTTTCAGGCTTTTTTATAATGATTAGCTTTTACTGCCCATCTAGGGAAAACGTAAGCCATCTGCAGTGCTAAATGCGATTTGATTCGACCCCTCGAGCTCCCGATCCAATAAAGTGGCTCAATTACCAAATTTTTAAATAAAATTGGCTAATTGAGATGGATAATGGCTAACGCGCTTCCGCACGTCTTCACGCTTCATTATCTTACACTTTTTGTATCTTAGTTCTTATAGCAAGATTGCGTTATGCAAAACAAGGGTAAAAATTTTAAAGATAAAATAACAAAATTTTACTAAAAGAACTTTATAAGTTTTGTAACAAAACCGGATAATCACTTCCGCTATTTCAGAATGAAAAAATTAAAAAAACAATATAAAATCAAAACTTTGGACTATAAATAAAACAACGATGAAAGTAACACTAATTAGCATTCCAGTTCGAGATCAAGAAAAAGCTCTAAAATTTTATACAGAAATATTGGGTTTCATAAAGAATAAGGACTTACCGTTAGGAGGAGGAAATAGATGGCTGACCTTAGTTTCTGCAGAATGGCAGGATGGACCAGAATTATTACTGGAACCAGGTCCTAATCATTTCGAACCTTGTAAAGTCTATCAAGAAGCATTATTGGAAGCAGGATATCCTTACACACAATTTGATGTTGATAATGTGGACACCGAATATGAAAGACTAACAAAACTTGGAGTAAAATTCAGTATGAAACCAACTGAAATGGGAACCGTAAAAACTGCAATTTTTAATGATACCTGTGGAAATAATATTCAACTTGTAGAAGAATTATAAAACCAATGTAGCAAAAAAATTATTGCTGTTTCGAGCTTATTTATGAAAATAGCTCGATAATTTTATATCTGTGATTTGTTTACTAAATTAAGTGCTTAAACTTGAAGAATTCATATATAAGAACGCTAGTATTTTAAAAATCACAAACGTAAAAGAGAAATAATTAAAAAAATGAATTAATTATGGACAATAAATCAAAATGCTCAGAAGCTCAAATGCTAATCCGAAAAAGCGTTAATGAAGTTTACAATGCTTTTATAGATCCCATGCTAACCAAAAATTTTTGGTTTACAAAAGGCAGTGGAAAACTCGAAATAAAAAAGGAAATTGTATGGACTTGGGACATGTATAATTTTTCAGCAAAAGTAATTGCAACACAAATCATTCCTGATAAAAAAATCGAATTTGATTGGTTTACTAATGATAAGCCAACTTTTGTAACAATAGATTTTATTGAGCTAAATCTCAATGCAACATTTGTTTCCATTATCCATCATGGATTTGATAAAACTGGAGATGAACTTATAGAAATTCTTAAAGATTCAACAGGAGGTTTTACACTTGTCTTGGCTGGACTTAAGGCATATTTGGAACATGGAATTAATCTTAATTTAGTTGCAGACAAGTATCCAATTGAGTTAACAAATCATGAAGAAGAATTAAAAAATCGGAGCAGCAGCTAAATGCAAATTCTTTCTTTTTGCTAACTTAGTGCGTAATTAAGCAATACTATAAAAGAATAAATTGCTAACGAATTTATACGATTGTGCAATAACGTCATCTGGCAAAGACATCAACATAGGAATTATTGTAAGTTAATAGATACAATTGATTTTAATCAGTAATCAAAATCGGAATTATGGCAAAAACTAAAACAACTTATACGGGTGAAAACGTTATAGATTTTATAAATTCTTACGTTGAAAACGAGCAGAAAAAAGCTGATAGTTTTCAATTAATTAAATTAATGCAAAAATGGTCTGGGTCTGAGCCCAAAATGTGGGGCCCAACTATTATAGGATTCGGAAACTACCATTACAAATATGCCAGTGGACACGAAGGCGATGCCCCAATTCTTGGATTTTCTCCTAGAAAACCAGCTTTCTCGCTATATGTTTATTCTGATACAAAAAGAAGTAAATTATTGTTAGCCCACCTCGGTAAATTCAAAATGGGGAAAGCCTGCATTTATGTAAAAAAACTTTCGGACATCAATAATTCTACCTTACAAGAACTTTGTCTAGAATCAATTAAATATATTAACGAGTATCATGAATGTTCTTGCAGAATGAAACAAACCGATTAACCAAAACAAAGAATCGCGTTGCACTTCATTAGATGAAGTTTTAAAATTGGACAGAAATGGATAAAAATATAGAATTCGATAATATGTTTGATTCTCGCTCCAAAGCCTTAAAAATGGGTTTGAGATTACGTGAATTGATATTATCGTTTTTTTTGGAAATAGACGAATCCATTATTGGAGGAACGAAAATAAAATTAGCCTTATATAGTAGAGGAGGAAAAAATAATTTGCTTTGTGGTATTCAGCAAGGCAAGAATGACTCTTGTATGCTATATGTCCATCACGTTCTAGAAATTTCTCATGAAAGACTAAATTTGATTGGAAAAGGCAAACATTCAAAACAAATAAAATTTAATAATTTAGATGAAATAAATGAAAAGGATATAAATTGGTTATTTGGCCTTATTGATGAAAAAGCGCCGTTTTAAAAATTTATCAAATAAATTTGTTACCGTCTCATTACTACTCGGAAAATTCGAACTGGATTTATTTATCAAATTATACACAAGCAAATTAATAGGCATGAGGCAAGATGCACAGAAAAAGTAGTTTAATTAAGCGATTCAATAACTTTTTAAGGTAAAACCAAATGTTAAAAATCTATCTTCTTGTTTTTGGTTTTCTATAACTATACTTTCAAAGGTATGACGATAGTTTATTTTAAAGTTTAAAAACTCCCAAACAGGAAATTCTAACCCAACATCGGATTGCCAACGAAAATTGTTACTATCTTCAAGAGATGGCTGAAAGTAAAATTCATGGTTTACAATTATTTTATTTTTAAACACATGATATTTACCATTTGCCCAAATAGTACCGCGCAGTGTATTGATAGATTTATTCCCATTATACTCTAAATAGTTAAAGTTGGTTTTGGAAAAATCGGTCTGCTCATATTCGCTTGAAATAGAAAGCTTTAACCAATTATCATTTTTGTTCAAAATTTGAAAAGTTGCACCTGCTCCTAACAGATAGCGTAAATCAATTTCCCTTCGGAAATTAGTGCTAACAAAACCTAAAACAAAAGGATATATTCTCCGTTCTGGATTAAGATATAAAAAGTTTAAACTTAATATATCTTCATCTGCCTTTGTTTTTCCAAATTCTTGATAGATATAAGAATTTTGGTTTTTAAAAACCCATTTCTTCCAAGGTTTAAAACTAAAATCTGTTTTAGCTCTAAAAATTAAGGTCTCCACATTTCCACCTTGATAAAACCCAGTTATAGACAAACTTGCTTTAACACTAAGCGTATCACTTTCATTGATTTGTGCTGAAAGAAATATGGGGGAAAACAAGAAATAGTACAGAATTTTTTTCATTCTATTTCGATATAACATTACTCTTTTTGAGATGCCAAAAATATAATTATTTATGAAAAAAAAACTACGAGTTAATTGAAAATATTATGTTACTTAGGTTCAATTACAAATACGCTATTATATGAATAATTTACTTTAAAATCAATAATAAATTTTGAAAAATTCATTAATAATTTAAAAAAAACGTAAATAACTAAAATAGGTCTTAATATAAACCCCATACAAAAACCGTTAACAATTCTTCTAAGTAATCGTTGTAAGATAGTTACACATTAAACTTTTTGTTTAATGTGTCTACAATTTGCGATGTTCTTTTGTTTTTTGCCGCGTGATCCAAAACAATTGCTGGTGCCTGCCTTACTTCACAGTCTTTTATTGCACAACGCTCGCAAGTTACCCCAACCTCTTGGGTTTTAATTTTAGGGTCTCCTAGAAAATTAAGCTTTCGCTGTAATTGTTTATCAATAAGTAAACCAACACTTATACTGCGAAAATAATTTTCTTTAAAAGGATCTTTAGTGGCAGAAGCGAATAATAAATATTTCATTCCTTTATGAGGATAATTGGAAATTTGAACATCAAATTTATGATCCTTTTTACTTCTGCTGATGTCTTTTAATAATTTTAAAGACACCCAACGCCTGCAGTAATGCTCATTAGCTTCGTTGGCATGAGGCGCATGTTGATGTGATAAATGAAGTTCTTTTTTTAGATGAAATTTATCACTTTCAGCTTTGTGTGTAAACCTTAAAAAAAACAGATTTCGAATATTAAATGCCTTGGGCAGTACATTAGTTAATCGTTGATAAAACGATTCTGGCGAGGCGTTAAAAGATCCTATCGCATTTAAAAAGAGTGAAGTATCAAATGTGTCTTTTTCAAAAATTTGAGTTAATTTATCTTTAATTTTATTGTAAGGTATCACCAATGCACCTGCAAAATAGGACGCATAAAAATTATTTAAAACTTGATCGAAGGTGTCGAACTTCATCCATGGAAACGTATATAATCGTTCTTTTATTTCCAAAAAATTATATCCCAATTCTTTGGCATATATAAATGTACGTTGGGCTTCATCAATGTCACTTGACAATAAAAGCGTTTTGGTTCTAGGCACATAAATTGTGCGCAAATCACCTAATCCTTCATGTTTACTTAATTCGTTTTCTTTTATAATATATTCGTACTCTTCAGTCAAAATTTCCTCTAAATCTTTAGAAATTATAGTTTGATTCAAATCTAAATGATACGCCTTAGCAAACTTTAAAACACTTTCTTCTAAATCTTCAAAATAGTTGTTATTGGCCTCCTGAAAAGAACGCACAGATGCCAGGAAAAAACTCTCTCTACCAAAATTATAATGCTGGGCAATTTTAATAACCGTACTAATAAAGGCATTTACTTTAGCAGGTGCATTCGCAACAATATCAATTAAATTACTTTCCTTAATTC
>NZ_JABDMV010000034.1 GCF_013001275.1 Flaviramulus sp. | reverse complement strand
TACTAAAACAACGTCCTCTTCTTTAAGTTCTCCAACCTTTAAAATTCCGAAATAGGCTGTCATACCAGGCATACCAATAATGCCTAAATATTTTGGTAATGGTGCTTTGGTTGGATCTATTTTGAGATAGCCATCACCATTAGTTACCGTATATTGTTGAACACCACCCCAACCGGAAAGGAAATCTCCCTCCTTAAATTTAGGATTATTGTTTGGTTTAATAACTTCACCAACAGTACCAGCGCGCATCACATCGTTTATCGCCACCGGTGGAATATAAGATTTACCTTCACGCATCCATCCCCGCATAGCTGGGTCTAATGAAACATAATGCTGCTTAATAAGTACTTCTCCTTCTTGAGGCTCTGGGATTTTATTTTCTTCAAATTTCCATGTTGAAAGTGTTGGTAATCCATCTGGTCGCTTTGCTAATAATACTTGTTTATTCATTAAAATTTATTTTAGTTTAACATAGTAAACATCTAATATCTTACAAAAATGTTAGCATCAATTTAAAGGCCTATATGTATCTGTTTTCGGGATAGAAAATACTATTCTAAATTATTATTGGGTTCGAGTTTAAAAAAGAATTCTAGCCTGGTTCTTGCTCAGAGCCACTTTCAATTTTGAGTAACCCTCTAAAAGCATCATTAACATTGTTTCCTTCATAGAGCACTTTATATACTTCTCTAGATATGGGCATATCAACCTTATAATCTTTAGCTAATTCCATAACAACCTTTGCTGTTTTTACACCTTCGGCAACTTCATTCATTTCCTCAATTATTTGCTCCAAACTTTTTCCTTGCCCAATTTGAAAACCAACATGATGATTTCTACTTTTAGAACTCGAGCAAGTTGCTACTAAATCTCCCATTCCAGCAAGCCCAGAAAACGTTCTTCGCTTTCCTCCCATTGCCGTTCCTAATCTAGTTAGTTCTGATAATCCTCTTGTAATTAAAGCTGCTCTTGTATTATCTCCTGCATTGGCACCATCACCCATTCCTGTGGCTATAGCCATAATATTTTTTAAAGCACCACCGAGTTCACAACCAACGACATCATTGTTAGTATATACTCTAAATAATCCTGTACTAAATACTTGTTGCAATTGTTTCGCAATGGTTTTATCTACCATGGCAATTACTGCTGCTGCTGCTTTTCCAGAATGTATTTCTTTGGCTAAGTTTGGACCCGTTAAAACCCCTGCTGGATGACCAGGTAGTTCTTCTTCAATAATTTGTGTCATCCGCATTTTAGTAGATAACTCTAAGCCTTTAGATAAACTTACTATTGGCACCCATGGCCTTATATGTGGTTTTGCGGTGCGTAAAACTTCTCGAAAATGTTGAGATGGGATTCCCATTACAATAACATCTGCATTACTAACGGTTTCTTCTATAGAACTTGATGCTTTTAAGTTCTTGTTTAATTTAGCTCCAGGAAGATATTTTGAATTTGTATGCTCTTCGTTTATTTCGCGAACGGCATTTTCATTTCTTGCCCACAAAATAGTGGTACTGTTTTTCGCCGTTAAAGAGGCAACAGTTGTTCCCCAAGATCCGCCACCAAGTATTCCAACGTTTAGTTTCATATGCTTAATTTTCTAATTCGTTTAAATATAAATTTCGAACATCTTCAATATGTTTGTTGATGTTTTTTAGTTTCCAAAGTGATGTGTCTACAGGGTCTAAAACAACTACTTCAATGTGAGTTGGTTTAAACATACTTGTTCCCTTTGGCATAGCCATGTATGCGTTTTTTATAACTATTGGTATAATTGGAACTCCCGCTTGAAGTGCTAAGTGAAACGCACCTTTTTTAAATGGTCCTAAAGCTTTACTACCACTTCTAGTTCCTTCTGGTGCGATTGCCACCGAAACACCACTTTTTAGTGCTTCAACAGCAGGCTTCATAGCTTCTATAGCTTTGGATTTATTTGAACGATCTACATAAATAGCGCCTAGGGCCTTAAAAATTGGTCCAACTGGTGTTCGCTCTAATTCCTTTTTTGCAATGCCTGTAAAATCATGTCGAATTAATTTCATTATTATGAAGAAATCTGCTGCACTTTGATGGTTGAAACAAAAAACAGCTGGTCTAATCTCCTCTAGATTATGCTTTCCTTTTACGGCAATTTCTAAACCGGCCATTTTCGAACCTAAATCTCCAATACTAGAAAACGTAGTATTCGCAGCTTCTTGCCTAGACATCGTAATTGCGCCTTTGAATAATCCTTTAACTGCAGAAGGATAAATACTAGCAGCTGCCAATGCGGTTCTAAATCCATTAACCACAGGTTTTTCAATAGGTTCTTCAAATCTTAAAATAGGCCAATTATTTTCGAAAGCTACCTGAGATAATTTTTGATCTGGATTTGTTGCTACCGGTTTGCCAACAATTTTTAGTAGCGGATAATCTTCAATACTATCAGTATAAAAGTAACTTTTAGATAAGTCTACATTATTCTTTTTAGCAAATTTTCGCGCTGCTCTTGCTTTCCCTTCGCCCCAGCACATTTCGGAAACACGACCCGTAAATTTACCGTTACGTAATTCCATTTCTGTGGCATATATATCTTTAATACCTAAAGCTTTAGCAATAGGCTCAATTTGATAGGTTGTAGCTGCAGATATAATAACTACTTTATGTCCTTTTTCTAAATGTTTCTTAATTAATTCTCTAGATTCTGGATAAATAGTTTCTTCTAAATAATCTTCAAAAACTTGCACTCCTAATT
>NZ_JABDMV010000019.1 GCF_013001275.1 Flaviramulus sp. | reverse complement strand
ATATAACCCCTTTCGCTCAAATTATCATCTATGGTCGCAATCCATAAATGTGTGTTTTTAGGAAAGTTGGATTCCACATTAGCGACACCATGTTTAGAGCCTATAACTGAAACAATATGAATTTTTTTTGGTGTACCATGCTTTTTGATTGCATTTAAAACATTCTCTAAGGTTTTTCCTGTAGCTAACATGGGATCGACAATCACTAAAATTTTATTATTTAAAGAAGGTGCAGCAAGATATTCTATAATAACGTCAAAGTCATCTTTCTTATCTATATGATGTCTATAGGCTGAAATAAAAGCATTTTCCGATTTATCAAAATAATTTAATAGACCTTGATGCAATGGTAAACCAGCTCTTAACACAGAACAAAAAACGAGTTTGTCTTCTGAAACACTCATCTTCTTAGCTCCAAAAGGTGTCTTTACCTTTATTGTCTTATAGCTTAAAGTTTTACTTAACTCATATCCAAGTATCTCACCAATTCGTTCTATGTTTTTTCTGAACCGCATGGCGTCCGTTTGAATAGCGACATCTCTCAATTCTGAAATGAACTGATTCAAAATGGAATCATCGTTACTAAAATCATGAATGACCATAACTATAAAATTCAATATGTAAGTTATAAAGCTCATGAATATTATATAGTATTCAAATGATAAATATCATTTATCCTCATCCATATATTAAATACCTTTAATACTAATAACCCATAAATGACAAAAAGATGAAAATAAAGGTTCAGTTCGTGGATATGCTAACTAGCGATAGTTTAGAAATATATACAATTAAGAAACTAAATAAATTAAATATAAAATACAACATGCTCATTCATGCAGATGTATTTTTCACAAAAGAGAATGATCCAAAAGGAAATGGTAAAATATGTAAAATTGAACTAAGCCTTTATGGACCAAGAATATTTGCTTCAGCCAATGAAAAGAATTATGAAGTAGCGGTAAAACATGCTATTAGTGATTTAGAAAAGCAACTTAAAAAAAGAAAAGGAACTCTAAAATCTTATCTATAAAAAAAAGACTACGTGAATATTCGGACTAATAATTCTTTTCAAATTTTTGATGTTTAATTAATGTAATTATAAAGTCTAACCAATAGTGAAGAATACTTAAAAGGATTCGACTGATAAATATCATAGTTTAATTCTAAAATGCAGTATAATTTTAAACAACGAACTAAACACGGTCATCATGAGAAAAATATTAATTCCCACAGATTTTTCTGATAATGCATTAAATGCTTTAGTCTATGCTTTGGAGTTGTTTAAGTATGATAAAAGTGAGTTTTACATAATGCATGCATACCAAGATGATATTTATGCTGATAATTCGTTATTGACAAGAGAAACTCTAGAAGAAGTAACTCGCATTATTAGCAATAAATCTCAATTACAATTAGAAAACATACTAAACCACGTAAATAAAGTGTCACCAAACCCAAGACACACTTATGATATAGTTTCATCTTCCAGTAATTTAATTGACGAAACAGATAAAATAGTTAATGAAGAGAACATTGATATTATTGTTATGGGAACTCGTGGTAAAACTAACGACAAAAAGATAACTTTTGGTAGCCATACTTTACAAGTTTTAAGGTATGTACAATGTCCTGTTTTAGCAATTCCAGAAAATTATAAACATATACAACCAAGACATATACTTTTCCCTACAAACTATATGATTCCGTATAAAAGACGTGAATTAAAATTATTATGTGAAATGGCAGCACCTTATAGAGCTGTTATAGAAATGCTCTATATCTCTAAAAGTTCTAAACTTTCTTTAAGACAAGAAGACAATCAGTCTTTCATAAAAGCAATGCTAAGTAAGAACAAAATTAAGTTCGTATCCGTTGATAACAAGAGTATTATCAATGCTATTTACACACATATAAAAGAGAACAATATAGATATGTTAGTAATGGTAAATACAAGGCATTCATTTTTAGAAAACATATTATTTCAATCAACTATAGATAAATTAAGCTTGTATTTAGATATTCCATTTTTGACATTACAAAATATGAGGCGCTTTTAAAACTTCAATACGATGAAACATATTCTTTTACCAACAGATTTTTCGGAGAATTCCTATAATGCCATAAAGTATGCTTTACAACTGTACAAAAATGAAGTTTGTACTTTTTACTTATTAAACACTTATACCCCAATAATTTATGATGTTGAATATGTCCTTGGTGCGCCTGCTCAGTTTGGTTTAGGCGATGCCATAAGAAATACTGCTCAAAACAATCTCTCTGATCTAGTCGACATTATAATAAAGGAATTTGGGGAAAATAAAAAGCATAAAATTCAAACTGACGCAAGATTTGACACTTTAATATCTGGTATTAAGGATTATATAAAAACACATGATATTGATGTTATAATTATGGGTACAAAAGGAGCTACTGGTGCCAAAGAAATACTGTTTGGCTCTAATACCGTGCATGTTTTTAAAGAAATTAAATGTCCTATTTTAGCAATACCATCAGATTTTTCATTTGAATCTCCACACGAAATTTTATTTCCAACAGATCTTCAAGTTGAATTTAAAAACTCAGATTTAAAGATTCTAAAAGAAATAGTTGAAACAAATCATGCTCGATTAAATGCGATGCATGTATCATCAGGTTATGATCTCACCGAAATACAGAAAACCAATAAACAGAAATTGGATACGCTGTTTAAAAACTTAGCATTTTTATTTCATCATGTGAAGACTATGGGAATTATAGATGCCATCAATGAATTTCAAGTTAAGCATAAAATCAATCTTTTAGTTATGATAAATAATAAACGTTCGTTTTTTGAAAACTTGTTTTTTAAATCGACTATCAATCAAATTGGGTTTCATTTAAATGTGCCATTTTTAGTAATCCCTTTAAAACCCTAATGGTTTAAACTGATTATTTTAATGATGTAAAAAGTTTGTCGATTTGAATTTTAAAGAATTAATTTAAGTCAATAGTTATGCAAAATAATATTTTACTTCCAACAGATTTTTCAGATAACGCATGGAGTGCAGCTGTGTATGTTTTAAAGTTATTTGCAGATGAAGAATGTGTGTTTTATTTCTTGCATGCTACAAAAATGCGCGTGTCCAAAATGTCAAACCTTTCGAATAAATTGACAAAAATTATGTCTGAAAATGCTAGTCAAGAGCTTAAAGACCTAAAAGAAATGGCAGAAAATGCTAATGCCAATGCAAACCATGAATTTCATACTATTTTAAGCGCTGAAGACCTACAATTAGCTATAAAAAAATCTATTATAAAACACAACATTAATCTGGTAGTAGTTGGAACTAAAGGTGCTACAAAAGCAAAAGAATTACTTTTCGGCAGTAATACCGTTAGAACCATAAAGAAAATAAAAACATGTCCCGTATTAATAGTCCCAGAAGATTATGATTTTGTATTACCCAAACAAATTGCTTTTGCTACAAATTTTGAGCGCGAATATGGCGATAAAGAAATAGGCTCGCTAAAAAATTTGGTAGCATTATACAATTCAAAAATAAGGACTATATGTGTTCAACAGGAAGGTGAATTGAGTGATAATCAAGAGTATAATTGCACCATGTTAGAAAAACTTTTATCTGATTATGATATCACTTTTCATTTCATGCCCAAATATGCCGAAAAAACGGTTGAGATTAATGATTTTATCGAAGAACTAGAAATAGATATTCTGGCTATGGTAAATTATAAACATAGCTTTATTGAGAACGTTACTAAAGAACCTGTTATTAAGAAAATAGGATATCATCCAACAATTCCTTTTTTTGTAATTCCGGAATAAATATCTGATATATATCATTGTTATACTGCAAGTTATCCAATAAATTCATGATAATAAATTTAAAGTCGATGCCATGAAACATAAAATATTATTACCCACCGATTTTTCTGAAAATGCATGGCAAGCTATAAACTATGCCTTAGAACTATATAAAAATGAAGATTGCGATTTTTATATTCTTAACGTTTTCTCTGCTACTGGAAATATTTTAGCAAGCTTATTGAATATGGAACCTGGTAGCGGATTGTATAATGCTGCAAAAGAACAATCTGAAATGGGCCTTTCTAATTTACTAGATGAACTCATTCTAAAAGAAAACGGCGATAAAAAACATCAGTTTAAAACCATATCTCAATTTAATAATATTATTGAAGCGATTAAGCAAATAGTTGAACAAAAGGATATTGAAATGATTGTTATGGGTACAAAAGGCGAAACTTATTCAAAAGCAAAGGCATTTGGTAGTACAGCCACTTATGTTATGGAAAAAGTTCGTAATTGTCCTGTTATTGTAGTCCCTCAAAATGCAAAAAAAGTATTACCAAAAGAGATTGTATTTCCAACAAGCTATAAAACACATTATAAAAGACGTGAATTAAACTACTTAACAAACCTCGCGAAAAAATGTGAAGCTACAATAGCCGTACTTCATATTTCAGATCTAAATGAATTAAGCATTAGACAAAAAGAAAACAAGCAACTTCTTGAAGACATTTTAGAAGGCACCAACTATAAATTTTACGCATTATCACATAATGATGTTGAGACTGCCTTAAATATTTTTGTAGAAAGTAGAGGTAGCGATATGGTCGCTTTTATAAATAAAAAACATGCTTTTTTTGGAAGTATATTAACCAACCCAATGGTGAAAGATATTTCATTTCATTCCAAAGTTCCAATATTTGTCATGCATGATTTAAGAAACTAAAAATATATAAAGATGAAAAAAACAGGTATTTGGTTAGATAAAAACAAAGCACTTATTGTAACAATCGATGAAAACATTGAGCACTTAAACACAGTGTCTTCTAACATAGAACATTACAATCCCCAAGGAGGCTCAGGAACTCGATTAAAAGGCGGTCCACAAGATGTGGTGCAAGACAGTAAGTATTTAGCACGCGAAAAGCAACAATTAAAAAAATACTTTAATCAGATTGCTAAAGAGGTTATTAATACAGACGCATTAGTGATTTTTGGACCGGCAGAAACCAATGAACGATTTGCAAAAGAGCTGAATAAAAACTATAGTGTTTTAAGTACAAAAATAAAAGGCGTTGAAAAAGCAGATAGTATGACTGATAATCAAGTTAAAGCTTGGGTTAGAGAATTTTTTAAGTCGAATTAACTATTTGCTCTTTTAAAAGTTAGTTAATACTGCCAAAATTAATCTGGATTTGGCAGTTTTAAAATATTTGTATGGAAACTAAAAACATAGAAATCATTAAATATTCCGGTGAAAAAGTGAAATTTTCAGTAGATAAGCTCCGCACTTCTCTTAAGAGCACAGGAGCTGATGATGCTATTGTTAATCCTATTATAGACAAAGTATGCGATGAATTATATCATGGAATTTCTACCAAAGAAATTTATAATCGTGCTTTTGCTTTACTTAAAAAAAACAAGAGGCATCTGGCTTCAAAATATAAGCTTAAAAAAGCCATATATGAACTTGGACCAACTGGTTTTCCTTTTGAAAGGTTTGTTAGTTCCATTTTAGAGTATTCAGGTTATAAAACTGAAGTAGGTAAAATTGTTCAAGGTGAATGTGTAACCCACGAAATTGATGTGATTTCTCATAAAAACAATAAAACTACAATTATAGAGTGTAAATTTCATAGCGAGCAAGGACTTAAATGCAACGTTAAAATTCCTTTATATATAAACTCTCGTTATAAAGATGTAAGAGCACATTGGAATGGAAATGATAAAAATGAAACATCACTTACCAAAGGTTGGGTTGTAACAAATACGCGGTTTACAGCAGATGCTTTAAAATATGGTAACTGTTGCGGTTTATATTTATTGAGTTGGGATTATCCAAAAAATGATGGTTTAAAAGACATTATAGATCGTTTAGGGCTGTATCCAATTACAGTTTCTACATTACTTAATAACAGAGAAAAGCAGTTTTTACTGAGTAGAGATGTTGTGCTTTTTCGCCAATTAATAGGCGATACTTTTTATTTAGATCATTTAGGAGTTTCTGAAATAAGAAAAGAAAAAATTCTCAAGGAAATTTCACAACTATGTCAATAAATAACCAAATGGAAAAATTTGTAAAAATTAACTTTTTAGGTGCTGCTGGAGTTGTTACTGGATCTAAATTTCTTGTAGAAACATCTGAAAAGAACATTCTAATTGATTGTGGCATGTTTCAGGGTTTAAAAGAACTTAGAGAACTCAATTGGATTGATCTTCCGGTTAAAGTTGAAACCATAGATATTGTATTACTTACTCATGGCCATTTAGACCACGTTGGTTATTTACCCCGATTATTAAAGCAAGGATTCAAAGGAAAGATAGTAGGTACAGCTCCTACTTTAGCAATAGCAGAAATAATATTAAATGATAGTGGCAAAATCCATGAAGAAGAGGCTTATAAAGCAAACAAAGAAAAATACACAAAACATAATCCCGCCCTACCCTTTTATACTGTCCGCGAAGCTCAGAATACTATAAAACTGTTTGCGGTAGAAATCGAAAATAAATGGATACAGTTATCTGAACATATTTCCTATCGTTTTCAAAGCAATGGACATATCATCGGTGCAACATTTATTGAAATTGATATTAATGGTAAGCGGTTTGTATTTTCAGGAGATATTGGTCGACAAAACGATTATTTATTGTACGACCCAAAAACCCCAGAATGGGCAGATTATTTGTTTATAGAAAGCACTTATGGCAACAAATTACACGCAGAAGATAATGTTGAAAACATGCTAACAGATATAATCAAAGAAACCATTAATAACCATGGGAATTTAATCATTCCAAGTTTTGCTGTAGAGCGTCTACAAACACTTATGTACATTCTTTGGAAATTGTATAAAAGCAATAGGATTCCAAATATTCCAATTTTTATTGATAGTCCTATGGGCAATAATGTGTTAAAAGTCTTTAAACGATTTCCAAATTCACATAAACTTTTTATACAAGATTACGATGCCATGTGCAACCATATCAACATTATTCAATCTTACAAAGAAACTTGGGAAACGATTGATGATAAACGATCAAAAATTATAATTGCAGGTAGTGGTATGGTTACTGGAGGCAGAGTGCTTACATATTTACAGCAATTAATAGACGAACCATCTACAACAGTGCTTTTAGTGGGTTATCAAGCAGAAGGAACTCGCGGAAGACTGTTAAAAGAAGGCGCACACGAAATTCGTTTTTTCGGAAAATATTATCCGGTAAAAGCAACTATAAAAAGTATTGAAAGTTTATCAGCACATGCAGACCAACAAGATTTACTTAATTGGATGAGTACTATAAAGAATATCCCTGAAGAAGTATTTTTAATTCATGGCGAACCTACAGCTTTAGACGTTTTTCGAGTAAAAATAAAAGATACCTATAATTGGAATGCATCCATCCCAAAACTTTCAGATGTAAAAAAAGTAATCATTTAAGCCTTTAAATTTAACTAATTACCGTCATTTTCTTTTTGTTTTTTTTTGGCCATTTTCTTTTTACACATTGTACACATTTCATTTTTCGGATGCTCCTGACCTTTTGTTTCACTCATTTTTTTCATCATCCCTTCTTCATTATTACCATATTTAGCCTGAAGTTTCTCAACCGCTTCAACATTATGAGACAAATAGTCAATCATTTCAGTCATTAGCTTTTTATCATTGCTAATTTTCATCATCAAATAAGCACGATCTTCTGGGTTTTCAAGAATTTTATTAATTTTTCGTGATTGTCCCATAACCTGGTAACTCATCAAAAAAACAAATGCTATTATAACTGGATAAATTACTTTAAAAATTTTCATAATTTCTTGTTTGTATTTTATTGACTTTTCAAAAAAAGTTACGTTCTAAAAATAATCAAAAAATACAGCTATATAACTGATATATATCATTTTAAAAAGCATATTTGATATGTAACTTAGTGTCGAAATTAAAAGTTTAATCCTAAAATATATAAATTATGTCACTCATCAAATTTAACACCCGAGACAGATTATTCCCAGCGTGGAATAACGACAGCTTAAAATCCTTTTTAAGCAACGACAATTTCTTTAACACTGATTTTTTGGAAGAAAACAGCTTGATGCCTGCTATGAATGTTAAAGAACATAATGAAGATTTTGAAATCGAATTTGCAGCTCCAGGATTTTCAAAAAAAGATTTTGAAGTAACCATAGATGATAATATCCTTAACGTATGTGGAGAAAAGAAGAAAGAAACGGAAGAAAAAGAAGAAGATTACACACGAAAAGAGTTCAGCTATAATTCTTTTAAAAGATCGCTAAGCTTGCCAAAATCTGTTAATACCGATCAAGATATTAAGGCAACTTATAAAAACGGAATTTTAAAATTAAATCTTCAAAAGAAAGAAGAACCTAAAGAGCAGCCTAAAAAAGTAATTGAAGTTCTCTAAATTTAATTAACAGAATTTAAAGGCAGAAAGTGCAATAAAACTTCTTTCTGCCTTTTACAATAAATGTAACAATGAGAACAATACAAACACATACACGTTATGTTAAATGGTTAAGTCCAGAAGAAATGCATAATGAATCTCAAGAATGGTTATCTGAGTTGAGATTTATGAAAGATGAACATTTATTTTTTGAAGACCTTGTAAAATCATATACACTACAATTAATTTCGCCAGAAAAATTTTCGCATAATGCGGAAATTATTGAAGCAATTAATAAATCTCGAAAGAAAAATGGATTACTTATCAAAGCCATTATTGTACATATAAATAACCTTAAAATTATGGTTGATGGTATAGACCAAATTGAAGAGGAAGAAGCATATAAAAAAGAGCACAGAAGATTAACACTAGAGAATAGCGACCAATTAAGGAAGTATAGAATATTAAAAACTCAATTATTTGATATTATAAAAAATATTAAAAAAGAAGAGAAGCACCCCCTTATTGACAAAGAATAAGTGAACTCAATTAACAATGAAACGTTTATCCTTTTTAATGATTATTTTTTACATAACAAGTTGCACAGATGTGCAACTTGTTGAAAATTGGAAAAACCCAGACATAGACTCTTATGAGCCATACAAAGTGCTGGTGGTTGGTTTAACAGCTAATATTGAGGCACGAGAAAAATTTGAAAAACAACTTAAAGAAGAGTTAGAATTAAGAGGTTCTGAAATTGTAATGAGTATAGACCTTTTAAATCCCTCCTTTGGAAATGAAAAAATGACGGAGGATGAAATTAAGGTATTAGAAAACAATTTAATTAATGATGGTTTTGATACGGTGTTATTTTCAAAAATAGTTGGCATTGAAGATAAAATTACTTACAAAAGAAACTATGATGCTTATTCTGAAACCAATAGAAAATTTAGAGAAGACTATTTAAAGTATCAGGACATTTTTTACACACCAGATTATTTTGATGAATATACAGTTTATCATGCCGAAACTTCAATGTACTGCATCTGTCCAACAAAAGATAGAGAACTAATATGGAAAGGGTATATTGATATTATCGATCCAAAATCAATTGATGAAACTGTTAATGATTACGTTAGATTGCTTATCGTGGTTTTAGAAGAACAACAGCTTATAAACACAAAAACTATAGAGCAAGAAACACAAACTAAAGACACAAAATCCATTTAATTAAGTTTAATAAATAAAAGAATTTGAGACAAAAAGAAACGGGACAAATTCTAAGTATTAGAATTGTCCCGTTCAGTGAGCCCTGAAGGATTCGAACCTTCGACCGCCTCCTTAGAAGGGAGGTGCTCTATCCAGCTGAGCTAAGAGCCCTCATAAAAAACATTTCTGTTTTCTGGAGTGCAAATATAAAATTAAGAATATATCTAACCAAAAGAATTGATTATTATATTTTAAGCAAAGTAAATATATATTGAAACTACAATTAAAACGACCAATGCTCCAGCCTTTTTAGTATGTTTCCAAGGTACAATATCAACTTGTTCTGTATACTCTAACTCATAAGCCGTTTCTCTTGGTTTAATTTTACCTATAACTAGCATAATTAAAATGTTGAGAATAAATAAAATTGCCATAATGTGTAAAAAGTGTGGATAGGCTTCAGCCTCGACTAATTTTAACGCAGATGCGTCGGTAATTCCTGAAGTCGTCGCTTTTTCAAGTGCATTTTCAACAAAATTAGGTTTTAAAATAAACTGACTTAAAATATAGAGTAAAGAACCAGAAATCACTCCAATTTTTGCTGCTATCGCTGGAACTCTTTTTGTAGTATATCCAACAACAATTATTGTAAATATCGGAATACTATAAATTCCATTAATTTCTTGTAAATAATTAAATAAACTTCCAGCGTTTGCTATAAGTGGTGCAATAAACATTGCCGAAATAGCTAATATAATACCAAATATTTTTCCGTATTTAACAACCGTTTTTTCATCAGCTTCTTTATTAATATGTTGCTTATAAATATCGATACCAAATAAGGTTACCGAACTATTTAATACACTATTAAACGAACTTAAAATAGCACCAAATAATACAGCTGCAAAAAACCCAACTAAATATTTTGGTAATACAGCTCGCACTAATTCTGGATATGCTAAATCACTTGAAGATAAGCCGCCTTCAAAATAATGATATGCAATAATACCTGGTAATACTAAAATTAGTGGCCCTAAAATCTTTAAAAAAGATGCTAATAATAGTCCTTTTTGTCCTTCTGCCAAATTCTTCGCACCTAAAGCTCTTTGAATTATTTGTTGGTTCGTTCCCCAATAAAATAATTGAACTAGCATCATTCCAGTAAAAATAGTACTAAATGGCACCTCTTGTCCAGGTTGCCCCATAGATTTAAACCGTTCAGGATTAGCACTTATCAATGTATCTATGCCTGTACTAATACTTCCATCTCCAATTGCCATCAAACCAAAAACAGGAATTAAAAGCCCTCCGATTATTAGGCCAATAGCATTTATACTATCAGATACTGCAACCGCCTTCAATCCTCCAAAAACCGCATAAATAGATCCAATAATACCAATACCCCAAATGCATAACCATAAAGCTTTTGTATTGGATACATTAAGCATTTCTGGAATATTAAACATGCCACTTATAGCTACAGAACCCGAATATAAAATTACAGGCAGCAAAACCACTACATATCCCGTTAAAAATAAACCAGATGTAATGGTTTTTGTAGATACATCGAATCGTTTTGATAAAAACTGAGGAACCGTAGTTAATCCGCCTTTTAAATATCTTGGCAATAAAAAAATCGCAGTAACAACCATAGCTATTGCAGCAAGGGTTTCCCATGCCATAACCGATAAACCATCTGTGTAGGCACTACCATTAAGTCCAACAATTTGTTCAGTTGATAAATTAGTAAGCAACAAAGACCCCGCTATTACACCAGCAGTTAAACTTCTACCTCCAAGGAAATAGCCATCAGATGATTTTTCATCCGTTGAACGCGTTGCGTAATAAGAAATTATGGCCACCATTAGTGTAAAGCCAACGAAAGAAATTATTCCAATCATGCTAATGTTTAGTTTAGTTAGTTATACCTTTCAAATATAAAGATTTAATTTTCTATATAAATTTTATCCTATATTAAAAGTTTATAAATTTGATTCTTTAAATACTAAATGATACTTTCAAAAGTTATATTTTTAGCCAACAAAATGCAGCCTAATTAAATGAAACGCTACTTATACTTCCTTCTCACTATTAGTTTTATAATACTTTGGAGTTCTTGCAGAAAAGATTTTGAGTTTTCTCCAAGCACTGGAAGTCTCCAGTTTTCTAAAGACACCATTTATTTAGATACGGTTTTCACAAATATTGGTTCTAGTACTTATAATTTAAAAGTATACAATAATAGCGATGCAGATATTACAATTCCATTGGTAAGATTAGGTTTAGGTGAAACATCTAATTACAGATTAAGTGTTGATGGAATTTCAGGGAAAATATTTGAAAATGTAGAAATACTTGGAAAAGACAGTTTATATATTTTTGTTGAATCAACAATTGATATTACTAATTTCCCTAACCCTAATGGCGAGTATTTATATACCGACCAAATAGAATTTGATGCTGGTTCTAATATACAAATAGTAGAATTGGTTACATTGGTAAAAGATGCTGTTTTTATATATCCTGATAGAGATAACACCACAAAAATTATTGAAACACTTACTTTAAATATTGGTGGCGAATTAGTTCAATCAGACTTACAAGGTCGGGAATTACTGCCTTCTGAACTTACTTTTACGAACGAAAAGCCTTATGTTATTTATGGCTTTGCGGCAGTCCCAGAAAATGAAACGCTTACTATTGAAGCTGGTGCTAGGGTTCATTTTCATGATAATTCAGGAATTATAGTTTCTAATTTAGCCAGTCTAAATATCAATGGCACTTTCAGCTCTGATCAGGATTTATTAGAAAATGAGGTGATTTTTGAAAGTGACCGTTTAGAGCCCAGTTTTAGTGAAGTTCCGGGGCAATGGGGAACTATTTGGTTTTTAGATGGAAGTGTAAACAATTCCATTAACTATGCAACTATTAAAAATGCAACAGTTGGTATTTTATGCGATGGTAATCCTGATGAAACTGGTAACAAATTAAATGTTACTAATACACAAATTTACAACTCTAGTGCTTTTGGCATTTTAGGTAGAAATACATCTATTGCTGGAGAAAATATAGTTATTAATAACGCAGGTCAATCTTCGTTTGCCGGCACTATTGGTGGAAAATACAATTTTACACATTCCACAATCGTAAATTATTGGAATAATGGTTTCAGACAATTTCCTGCCGTGTTGCTAAATAATTTTATTTTAGATGAAAATAATGTCGCAACACTCGCTGATTTAACTGATGCTAATTTTAATAATTGCATCATTTATGGAAATGATAATCCTGAAATTCTTTTAGATGAAATTGAAGATAATGGTATGGTGTTTAATTTTAAATTTACCAATTGTCTGATTCGATTTGAAGACAATAATGATAATTTTACGGGACCGAATTACGATTTAAATGACACCAATCATTATGAAGGGAATGTTTTTAATGAAAATCCAGACTTTAAAAACACGTCGGTAAATCAATTAATTATTGGTGATAATTCTGCAGCCATTAACATTGGTTTACCAAGCTTCGCATCGCAAGTACCACTGGATATTTTAAATGTTAATAGAACAGTTTCTCCAGATGCAGGAGCTTATCAACATATTACTTTTCCGGAAGATAATTAGCCAAATAATTAAGCTTGAATTTATAATAGAAAATAATACGGCGTTTATTTTAAAATACTAAAAAAAAACCTACAATTAGCAGGTTTTTTTTATTCCATATATATTATATAATTGATGCTTATACGAACAAAGGCTTATCCTTCATCATCACATTTACTTTTGTTTTAACCGATTCTAAAACAGCCTCATCTTCAAAGTTAGTAATCACTTCATCAATTAAATCAACAATAGCAACCATATCTTCTTCTTTCAATCCTCTTGTAGTAACAGCAGCAGTTCCTAAACGAATACCTGAAGTTACAAACGGTGATTTGTCATCAAATGGCACCATATTTTTATTTGCAGTAATATCTGCTTTTACAAGAGCCTGTTCAGCATCTTTGCCAGATACGTTTTTGTTACGTAAATCAATTAACATCATATGATTGTCTGTACCACCAGAAATAATATGATAATCTTTAGAAACCAAAGCATTCGCCATAGCGTCTGCATTTCGCTTAACTTGTAATTGATAATGTAAAAATTCATCTGTTAATGCCTCACCAAACGCAATCGCTTTTGCCGCAATAATATGCTCTAACGGTCCGCCTTGATTTCCTGGAAATACCGCAGAATCTAATAACGACGACATTTTACGCAAATTCCCATTCTTTAATTTTAAACCAAATGGGTTATCGAAATCTTGCCCCATCATTATCATACCGCCTCTTGGTCCTCTTAGTGTTTTATGAGTTGTTGTTGTAATTATATGGCAATGCGGAAGTGGATCATTTAAAATTCCTTTGGCTATTAATCCCGCAGGATGTGATATGTCCGCTAATAAAATAGCACCTACGCTATCAGCAATTACTCTAAAACGTTTAAAATCAATATCGCGTGAATATGCAGACGCACCTGCAATAATTAATTTAGGTTGCTCTTTGGTAGCAATTTCTTGAATTTTATCATAATTTAAAACACCTGTTTCTTTTTCTACGCCATAAAACACCGGATTGTAAAGCTTCCCTGAAAAATTTACTGGAGATCCATGAGTTAAATGCCCACCATGTGATAAATCAAATCCTAAAATTTTATCTCCAGGAGTTAAACATGCATGATAAACTGCTGTATTGGCTTGACTTCCAGAATGTGGTTGTACGTTTACATATGCAGCACCAAACAATGTTTTCGCTCTGTCAATTGCAATTTGCTCTACTTCATCAACCACTTCACAACCGCCATAATAACGTTTTCCTGGGTAACCTTCGGCATACTTATTGGTAAGTACGGAGCCTGCAGCTTCCATTACTTGTTCACTTACAAAATTCTCTGATGCAATAAGTTCTATTCCATGAAGTTGGCGTTCCTTTTCAGCTTCAATAAGTTCAAAAATTTGTTCGTCGCGTTGCATAAATTTTATTTCTTGTTAAATATTGGGCAAAAATATGAAATACATTAGTTAAAATCATTAAAAAATATATATTTACTATTAAGTTTTTAACCGTTTTGTTAACGTTTTTTTGTAACCCATATTTTAAACGATTTTTATTAATTAAATAAAAAAAATGTGTAGGTTTGATAAGAATTCAATAATTATAAACAAAATATAAGGTTATGCCATTATCAGCTAACAATCCAGATAGAAAATCGTGGTTACACGTCGATAAAAATTCAGACTTTCCAATTCAGAATATCCCTTTTGGTGTTTTTTTAACGCGCGACGATATTATAACCATTGGAACAAGAATTGGAGACACTGCCATAGATTTAGGTGCTTTACATCAATTAGGCTACTTCGAAGGTATTCCGTTAACTGATGATATTTTTCTTCAAGACACATTAAATGATTTTATAGCTGATGGTAGAAAAACATGGCGCGCTGTAAGAAATAGAATTGCTCAAATTTTTGATAGCAACAATGATACTTTAAAACAAAATAAACAACACAAGGAAATTGTTTTATTCCGTTTAGATGAAATAGAAATGCAATTACCAGTACAGATTGGTGATTACACTGATTTTTATTCAAGTATAGAACATGCCACTAATGTTGGTACCATGTTTAGAGATCCTGATAATGCATTATTACCAAATTGGTTACATATTCCGGTTGGGTATCATGGTAGAAGTTCGTCTATTATACCTTCTGGAATTCCAATTCATCGTCCACAAGGACAAACTTTACCAAACGGCGCAACAGAACCAGTATTTGGACCAAGTAAGTTAGTCGATTTTGAATTAGAAATGGCCTTTATAACTACCGATGCTAATGATTTAGGGGAACCTATTCCAATTGATGAGGCAGAAGAGTATATTTTTGGTTTAGTATTATTAAACGATTGGAGTGCTCGCGATATTCAAAAATGGGAATATGTTCCATTAGGACCATTTTTAGCGAAAAATTTCGCATCGTCAATTTCTCCGTGGATTGTGACGTTGGATGCGCTAGAACCATATCGAGTTGAAAGCCCAAAACCAATTAAACCACAACTTGATTATTTAAAATATAAAGGGAAAAAGAGTTACGATATAAATTTGGAGGTTGCAATTAGACCAAAAGGAGCCAAGGAAACCGTGGTTAGCAATTCCAATTTCAAATATATGTATTGGAATATGGTACAACAATTAACGCATCACACTGTTAACGGATGTCCTGTAAATTCTGGTGATATGATGGGTAGTGGAACTATTTCTGGTAAAACTCCAGATTCTTTTGGATCGATGTTAGAATTAACATGGAAAGGTGAAAAACCATTAAAAATGAAAGACGGTAGCGAACGTAAATTTATAAACGATAATGATACGGTTATCATGAGAGGATACTGTGAGAAAGATGGTACTCGTATAGGTTTTGGTGAAGTTGTAACTAAACTTCTTCCGGTTTATAGCAAAAAGTAATATATTTTTAGTATTTGTATTCTAATTCTTACATTTTTAAATTATAAATTACATTTTATCGTGTTTATTTGCATTTAAACAGTAATAGTGTTATTTTGGCACCGATATTGACTGTAGAAGTCAATAACTCAAATTTAAGCCCAATGAAAAAACTTTTACTTTCAACAGCAATCGTGCTATTTCTATTTTCATGTAGTACGAGTAAAAAAATCGAAAAATCTTTAAGTGTTGGTAATTACGATTTAGCTATTTCCGATGCCATTAGCAAGTTACGAACTAATAAAAATAAAAAAGGTAAAGCAGATTTTATAGTCATGCTTAACGAAGCATATAATAAAGTAACTGAACGTGATTTAAATGACATTGATTTCTTAAAGAAAGACAACAATCCGGAAAATTATATACGTATTTACGATGCTTATGTAGGGTTAGAAAATAGACAAGAGCGCATTAAACCACTATTGCCTTTATATGCCAATGGAAGAGAAGTTAAATTTAAACTTAATAACTATTCTAATCAAATTATAAGTTTTAAAAATAATGCTTCAGATCAGCTTTATAACAATGCTACTAATTTATTAAACTCAAAAAATAAGCTCGATTACAGATTAGCATATGATGAATTACGTGAAATTGAAAATATAAATCCTAACTTTAAAGATGTACGCCAACTTTTGAATATTGCTCACGCTAAAGGAACCGATTTTGTTTTAGTAAACATGATTAATGACACTCGAAAAGTAATTCCATCAAGACTGGAAACTGACTTATTAAATTTTAGCAGCTACGGACTTAATAATTTTTGGGCAGAGTACCATAATACACCTGAAGAGAAAGTAGCTTATGATTATAACATGCGTGTTAATTTAAGAGATATTAATATATCTCCAGAGCAAATAAAAGAACGCCAAATTATTAAAGAGAAACAAGTAGTTAGTGGTAAAAAGGATTTATTAGATGAACGAGGACAAGTTGTAAAAGACAGCCTTGGTAATGCTATTCAAATTGATAATTTAAATAATGTTCGTTGCGAATATTATGAGTTTACTCAATTTAAATCAACACAAATAACTGGTAATGTGGAGTATGTAAATTTAAAAACTAATCAGTTGGTTGATGCATTTCCTGTAACTAGTCAATTTATATTTGAACATATTTATGCGACTTCAAGAGGAGACCGTAGAGCTTTAGATACCAATTTAATACCTTTTCTAGATAGACGTGCAGTACCCTTCCCAACTGAAGAACAAATGATTCATGACACTGGTGAAGATTTAAAACTACAATTAAAGAATATTATAAACTCTTATGCTTTGAATTAAATAAAAAAACTCCTAAAGAAATTTAGGAGATTTTTTGTTATGTTTATTTGTGCCCTATAAGAAATGTTAAAAATTTCGTACTAAAAGAAACAAAACATAATATAACATCACTAGCATAAAAAGCAAGCTAGTGCTTTATAAATTGAGTGTAATGTTGGTACCGCTCAAATATTTGTCTTACATAATTATATGGTTCTAAACCACGTACATAACCATATTTCACAACAGGATGATTATAATATTCAGGAGTATTAAGCTTCAAAACTATGTTTTCAACGTTGTCATCCCAAATATATTTATTTAAGCCTTTTACTTCTGCTAATTTTTGCGCGTCTTTTACATGATATAATCCACAGTTATAAGACGCCATAGTAAATTTTAAACGTTGTATAGAGTCTGTTACTTGTCCAAAAGTTTTCCATATTTGTTTTAAATACTTAGTGCCTCCTTTTATACTTTGCTCTGGGTCTGATCTATTTGTTACACCTAATTCTTCAGCCGTTCTTGGCATTAATTGCATTAAACCTGATGCGTCGGCCCATGAACTTACTCTTGTATCAAATTTTGACTCTTGATAAATTTGAGAAGACACTAATCTCCAATCCCAATTTATAGCTTTCGAATACTTTTTAATTAAATCGTCATACGGGCTTATTTGTTGCTTATTTAAACTATAAAAGTTACTTCTAATATTTCTTCTGAAGTATTTCTTATTTTTAAAATATTTATTGTAAATAATATTAAAATCTATTTTTCTTTTTATTTGTTCAAGCCAGCTATTTGTCGCTTTTAATAAATCTTCTGTATCGTGTCTTGTAGCCCACGCTATTCTTTGAGAAAAGCTCACCGGTACTTTTATATCTAAATCTGGATAATAGGTTGCCATTATGCTCGCAATGTTTTGGTCTGCAATAGTATACTTAATGTCTCCATCTGCAACTTGCTCAATTACCTCATCGGTTGCCATTTCGTTTGGAAGGATATTTAAATAAATTTTACCTCCTAATTCTTCTGATAAATTAACTACTCTTTCCTTATAACTTGGCATATCACGTACAGAAATAGTGTCTCCTAATAAATCTACCGGATCATTTACTATAGTATTTCTTAATGTTCTCCAATTCATTCTTTGCCAATTATCTGGCTTTTTTTGAACCAAAACTTGCTTGGTTAAATACAAATGATCTGTAAAAGTAACTTCTTCTTTTCTTTCTGAAGTAATTGTTAAACCATGAGCAACAATATCACCTTCACCATTATTTAATTTTTCAAAAAGTTCGTTTACATTATTAACTACTTTTATTTCTAAAGTAACGCCTAAATATTTTGAAAAACGTTCTAACAGTTCAAATTCATATCCCATCGGGCGTCCTTTATACAAGTAATAAGTAGAACCACTGTATACCATTAATGCTCTTAAAGTCCCAGATGCTTTAATTTGCTTTAAATCCCATGTTTTGCTAGTTTCAATGACTTCTTTTTTGTTAATAGAATCTTTTTCACAACAGAAAAACAGAAACAAAACCAAGTAAACTAGTTTTAAACTTTTATTTAAACCAAATATTTTTTTCATTAAAATATTATTGATAAACTCGGATATAATCAACCACCATAGCACTTTCTTTAAATCCTGAGTCAATATCTTGTTCAATAGCTATATTAAGTAATAAGTATTGGTCATTTGTAAATGGCCAATTACTTGAATCTTTATTAGCTGGTTGGTATGTATAATATTCATTTCCATCAACAGAAAACACCATCTTATCTTCATCCCAGTCTACACTATAAACATGAAATTGATTAGAAACATTTTCTAAAACTTTCCCTCCAAGATTTACAACATCATCTCCTGCACTAGCTTCAGTATGAACAGCGCTTTGAATGTAATTTTGCTTTTTTCCCCAATGCTCTAAAATGTCAACTTCACCACACACTGGCCAATATGTAGAACCAAAGCCTTGTTTTTGCCAATATGCTCCAGGTTCATTTATATTTTTATTTAACATCCATATAGCGGGCCATGTGCCAAAACCAGTAGGTAATTTTGCTCTAACTTCCACTCTTCCATATGTAAATGCGAATTTTGAATTTAATCTTGCAGATGTATATTCTTTTATTTCACCTTGATCTTTAAATACTTCTTTTTTAGCAACTATATTTAAAAAACCGTCTTTTACATACGAGTTTTCTATTCGGTCAGTATAATGATTTATTAAACCGCCATACCAATCACCACCTGCCGGCAATTGTGTTTGATGAAACCATTTCTCAGAATTTATTGCCCCATCATTGTTAAACTCATCTGACCAAACTAAAGTATCAAATTTTGTTACCGAGTTACTTTTAGTTTTAGCACAATTAAAAGTTATGAAGGATATAAAGAATAATAACGAAAGCCGCATATTTAGATTTAATATAAAAATTATAATCTAAATATACTGTTTACATCATATTTAGCAAAGCAAAAAAGGTATTAAAGTATTATAAGTGCCGTTGAAGTTCAATATCATTAATAGCTCCATGCGAAGCGTGTGCTACTACTACCCCATTTTTAATCACTATTAGTTGTGGCGATTCATGTAAAACTTGAAATTTATTAGCTATTTCATTAGAAATTTCTCTATAATTCAACAAGTCTAAATAGTATAAATCTATATCTTTTTCAGTAAGTTGATAAGCTTCAACAAACTGTCTCATAACCATACTACTAATACCGCAACGCGTGGAATGTTTAAATAAAACCTGTGTTTTCGTGGCCGATTTGTTTTCAATAAAATCTAATTGATCTAATTCGTTTAGAGAAATCCAAGGCAATACTTTTTCTTCCTTTTGTTCTGTTGAAACTCCAAATATTTTTTTTAATAATCCCATATTTTACACATATCAATTTTAAGCTGTCATTTTAAAGTTTTAATTTCATCCCTAGTAACACCAAAAATATTCTCCAAGTTAATTAAGTCGGAACTAAACTCAAATCTTACAAACAGACAAAAAGTCACTGAAATATAGTGTTTTACAGACATTATGTCCTATGCATTCCATTGGTAAGATTATTGACCTAAAGGTATTGTAAAGTTAAATATTAAAAGCTATGAACTTAAATAATTATACAATAAAATCACAAGAAGCCATACAACAAGCGCAACAAATTGCGCAAGGATTTGGGCATCAACAAATAGAAAACGAACATTTATTTAAAGGCATTTTTGAAGTTGATGAAAATGTGTTACCATTTATTTTAAAAAAACTGAATGTTAACATTGCTATTCTTAAACAGGCATTAGACAAACAATTAGAAAGTTTTTCGAAAGTATCAGGAGGAGATATCCTGCTTTCACGTGAAGCCGGTAAAGCCTTAAATGAAGCTTCAATTATAGCAAAAAATATGAAAGATGATTACGTGTCTATAGAGCATCTAATCATTGCTATTTTTAAATCTAATAGTAAAATAGCACAAATGTTGAAAGACCAAAGTGTCACTGAAAAAGGATTAAAAGCAGCTATAAACGAACTACGAAAAGGAGAAAATGTAACTTCTCAAAGTCAAGAAGAAACTTATAATTCATTAAATAAATATGCTAAAAACTTAAACCAGTTAGCCAAAGATGGTAAACTAGACCCGGTTATTGGACGCGATGAAGAAATACGTAGAATACTTCAAATATTATCTCGTAGAACCAAGAACAACCCTATTTTGGTTGGTGAACCTGGAACTGGAAAAACCGCTATTGCTGAAGGTTTAGCACACAGAATAATTGATGGTGATATTCCCGAAAATTTAAAAGACAAACAAATTTTCGCACTAGATATGGGTGCTCTTATTGCCGGTGCCAAATATAAAGGTGAGTTTGAAGAACGTTTAAAAGCAGTTATTAAAGAAGTTACTGAAAGTGATGGTGACATTGTACTGTTTATTGACGAAATTCACACACTTGTAGGTGCAGGAGGCGGACAAGGCGCCATGGATGCAGCTAATATTTTAAAACCAGCATTGGCAAGAGGTGAACTAAGAGCTATTGGAGCAACTACTTTAGATGAATATCAAAAATATTTTGAGAAAGACAAAGCATTAGAGCGTCGTTTTCAAAGAGTTACGGTTAACGAACCAGATACAGAAAGTGCTATTTCTATTTTACGTGGTATTAAAGAAAAGTACGAAACACATCATAAAGTTCGTATTAAAGATGAAGCTATTATTGGTGCGGTGGAGTTATCTCAACGATACATTACTAACCGATTTTTACCTGATAAAGCCATTGACTTAATGGATGAAGCGGCTTCCAAATTGCGTATGGAAATTAATTCTAAACCAGAAGAACTGGATGTTTTAGATAGAAAAATAATGCAATTAGAAATCGAAATTGAGGCTATAAAGCGCGAAAAAGATGAAGCCAAACTAAAATCGTTACGTTCAGATTTAGCAAATCTAAAAGAGTCTCGAAATGAATTAAATGCCAAGTGGAAAAGCGAAAAAGAATTAGTTGACAATATCCAAAATACAAAACAAGACATTGAAAACTATAAACTAGAAGCCGATCGTGCAGAACGTGATGGTGACTATGGTAAAGTTGCCGAATTGCGGTACGGTAAAATAAAAGAGGCACAAGATAAATTAGAAGATTTTCAAAAGCTTTTACAATCAAAATCTGAAAATTCTCTAATAAAAGAAGAGGTGACTTATGATGATATAGCGGAAGTCGTTGCAAAATGGACAGGCATTCCTGTTACGAAAATGATACAAAGTGAGCGTGATAAACTTTTAAAACTTGAAAATGAGCTGCATAAACGTGTTGTGGGTCAAGAAGAAGCAATAATTGCGGTTAGCGATGCCGTAAGACGAAGTCGGGCAGGTTTACAAAATCCTAAAAAGCCTATAGGAACCTTTCTATTTTTAGGAACAACAGGCGTTGGAAAAACTGAACTTGCTAAAGCCTTAGCTGAATATTTGTTTGATGATGAAAATGCCATGACCCGAATTGATATGAGTGAATATCAAGAACGTCATGCTGTTAGTAGATTAGTAGGTGCACCTCCAGGATATGTGGGTTATGATGAAGGCGGACAACTAACAGAGGCTGTTAGAAGAAAACCGTACTCTGTAGTTTTACTTGATGAAATAGAAAAAGCACACCCGGACACTTTTAATATCTTATTACAAGTATTAGATGAAGGTCATTTAACAGATAATAAAGGACGTGTTGCCGATTTTAAAAACACCATTATAATTATGACCTCGAATATGGGAAGCCAAATAATACAAGAGCGTTTTGAGGCCACTAAAGATATTGAATCTGCTATGATAGCTGCTAAAATTGATGTTTTGGCTTTATTAAAACAAACGGTGAGACCTGAGTTTTTAAATCGAATTGACGACACTATCATGTTTACGCCTTTAAGTAAAGATAACATTACTGAAATAGTTGGTTTACAACTAAAAGATGTCACAAAAATGATTGCTCAACAAGGTATTATATTTGATGCCACACCTGAAGCTATTCAATATTTAGCAGAAAAAGGATATAATCCAGAATATGGAGCACGTCCTGTAAAGCGCGTCATTCAAAAGGAAGTTTTAAATGCCTTAAGTAAAGAAATACTATCTGGTAAGGTAACAACCGATAGTATCATCTTGTTAGACGCATTTGATGACAAGTTAGTTTTTAGAAATCAAGGCGATCTGGTTACTGAAGAATTATAACAAAAAAAACTATTTGTAACAAATTAGCATAAATTGAGTCTATTAATTGGTTGGTTAGTTGAATGGCAACAAGAATCTTTGAAAAAAGATGATTGTTGCCTTTCTTTTTAAATTTTGTTCCAATTTATGTGTTTTCACAATATATATAACTCAAATAAGTTAACATTATCAAGTTTTTCTGTTAATAAAAACTAACAAATATTCGATAAACGGATGCTTTTTATCTTTATTTTTGGCATTGTATCCCCCTAAAACTTAATCTGCAGTTAATATTATTATATTTAGTCTGCCTATATTTTTTAACAGTTAAAAAGCATATCTTTTTAAAATGAATATATCAAAATACATCGATTACACCCTATTAAAATCTACAGCTACAGAACACGATATTATTGAACTTTGTTATAATGCAAGACAACATAATTATTATTCTGTTTGTATTAATAGTTGCTATGTAGAATTAGCTAAAAAATTACTTTCAGAAACTGATGTTAAGGTGTGTACCGTAGTTGGATTTCCGCTTGGAGCTACGGCAACCGAAGCAAAAGTATTTGAAGCTGAAAAAGCAATAGAACATGGTGCAGATGAAATTGATATGGTTATCAATTTAGGGTATTTAAAAAGCCGAAACTTTACTGCTGTTTTGGATGATATAAAATCTGTGAAATTTGCTATAGGAAAAACACCGTTAAAAGTTATTTTGGAGATATCTGAGTTAAATAAGAACGAAATAATTGAAGCTTGTGAAATTTGCTTAAATGCTGATGTAGATTTTATAAAAACCTCTACAGGGTCTACAAAAAGTGGAGCTACACTAACTGCTGTGAAGATTATCAAGAAAACCGTAAAAAATCAAGCTAAGATAAAAGCATCCGGAGGTATCAGCGATTTTGAGACTGTTTTAAAATATATTGAAGTTGGTGCAGATAGAATAGGAACATCATCTCAAATTGAAGGCAAAAGCAAGAGTCAGCAGATTAGAAATACTAGAATATATAAACAGTATTTAGAAAAAATGAATAAAACGGATGATGTTTCTATTACTAATTCTGTTAAAAAATTACAAGATTAAAAATCAAACTTAAAAAGTAACAGTAACATTTTCTAAAACTATTTTTGAAAGGAAATCTAAGTCGCCTTTTTCAAATAAATTATCTAAATTTTCTAGGGTCACATTTTTAGTTTTTGGTTTGTAATTATTATAATCTACAAACCTTAATGTGTTTATATTCCGCTCGTTATAAGCTTCTCGAAATCGGAATCCAATACCATCTTCTTCACTATATGAGTAAGCTAAATATTCAACTTTATTAGTTTCTGTGTGAATCCAATATACAAACACATCATCAAAATCTTCGCCACCACCTTTTTCATTAAACGTAACTTTTAACTTATGATAGTTTTCACCCTTAACATCCACATTTCCTAAATAGAACTTATTAACTGCAGGCGCGTTTAAGCCGTAAGGTAACACCGAAAAGTAATGAACCGAATTTACTGAACTTGAATATTCTTTGGATTTATTATCAGAAACTTCAACAGGTATTTCGTTAATATATCTTTGAAACCCTTTGTTGTATAACACATCTTTAATAATTCCTAATGAATCGCTAAATACACGCTCGTACTGAAATTTTCCATTATTACGAATCGCCTTATAATGTTTATCTCGAAAATCAAATTCAATTGTTAAATTATCAAATAAGTGGCCACCCGAAACTTCAATCGATTTATTTACTATGGTAGCTGCATCGGGTGTATTTCGTTGCTTACAACTAAAAATAAAAAGTGTTGTAGATAAAATAATATAAATAATTTTGCGCATAAATTTTCTTCTTTAGGTCGATAAATCTAGCAATTACTAAAACTAAGAAGCTAGAAAGTTTTCAAATTATCTATCGATAGTAGAATTTAGCGCATAAATTGCGAAACTACCTAACCAGTGTCCGCCTTCATAACTATCATCCACAATACTTGGTAATGTATAGTTTATATGATGATTTGCAATAAAATTTAAATGTTTGTATTCAGGTAACCCTTCTGCTATTTTATTTAAACTCCAAGCACGCGAAAAATTCACACCGTCTAAATGAACTAAATGTCCGTCTGTTCTATCTGAAACGACACCAACTTCTAGTTGATAATCTTTATTTTTTAATTGTGGTAAAAAGTCGTTTAACCAAATTTTAAATTCAGGATTTGGCAACAATCGTTTCATTAATGCTGCTTCTTCCAAGCAAGGTGATAAAAAATCGCTACCACTCGGTTCCCATGTTATTGGGCATTTTTTATCTTTTAAAAAGAAATATTTGGCACGATTAGTAATGGCGTTTTTAAGCGCTTCATCATTTACTGTTAATGCATAATCATAAGCAAAACTTAATCCAAACGCTGTATTACTATGTGTACCAACACGCATTGGATAATTAAGTTTGGGTAAAAACTCAATGTATTTTTGGATAATTAAATCCGTTAATGGTTGTAAATTAGATTCTAATGTTCTGGCAATATTGGAATCCCAAGTATACAGCTCTTCAGCAAGCTTGAGTAACCATGCCCAACCGTAAGTGCGTTCAAACGATTTGTTATGAGTTCCTTTAAAATATTCAATTTCTTTTAATATATTTTCATATGAAATATTATTAAGCAAACGATTTTTAGCTTCTTCCGCCTTATCCATTTCGGGGAACTGTTTTAATAAACTAACTAAACTCCAATGCCCGTGTACTGAAGAATGCCAATCAAAACAGCCATAAAAAGCTGGATGTAACACGCGTGGTGGGTTTAAATCTTCACTGCTACCCAATGTTTGCGATAATTTGTTTGGGTACTCAATATTTAAACAATGCAACGGTAGTTCAATCAATGTATTGGCGACTTTTAAATTGAGTTTCGGAATTCCGTAAATAGGTTTTGCGGATACTACCGTATTTAAAATTTGAGCATTTTCTTGTGGGGTTTGCTTCGCAGAGTTACAACTATAACATAAAATTAACACTATCGAAAATAGAAAATTATTATTCATAATCAATTTTATTAAATATTAACCCAACCAGCCTTCTCTATCTAAACTTCTATATTGAATTGCTTCACTAATATGCGACCCATTTACTTCTGCCACGCCTTCCAAATCGGCAATGGTTCTTGATACTTTTAAAATCCTGTCGTAAGCACGTGCCGATAAATTTAGTCGTTCCATTGCCGTTTTTAATAGTTGTTTTGAAGCCTCATCAAGTACACAATGTTTTCTGATTTGTTTGGTGTTCATTTGGGCATTATAATGGACTGAATTTGAATTTGAAAACCGTGCTGTTTGAATTTCTCTGGCTTTGGTTACTCGTTTTCTTATTTCTACTGATGTTTCACCTTTTCTTTCTTCTGATAGTTTTTCAAATGGAACAGGTGTTACTTCAATATGAATATCAATTCTATCTAACAATGGTCCGGAAATCTTGCTTAAATATCGTTGCATCTCTGCAGGACTTGAAGTCACTGGGGCATCAGGATCATTGAAATAGCCTCCGGGACTCGGATTCATACTCGCCACCAGCATAAATGACGATGGATATGTAACGGTAAATTTTGCACGAGAAATAGTAACTTCCCTATCTTCTAATGGCTGACGTAAAACTTCCAGAACTCCGCGTTTAAATTCGGGTAATTCATCTAAAAATAATACACCGTTGTGCGATAATGAAATCTCTCCTGGTTGTGGAAATGATCCGCCTCCAACTAATGCGACGTCAGAAATTGTGTGATGCGGACTTCTAAACGGTCGTTGTGCCATCAATCCTGAATCTTTTACCCGTCCAACAACAGAATGTATTTTTGTGGTTTCTAAAGCTTCATGTAATGTCATGGGTGGCAAAATGCTAGGTAATCGCTTGGCAAGCATCGTTTTTCCTGCTCCGGGAGGCCCAATTAAAATAATATTGTGTCCTCCAGCCGCAGCAATTTCCATACAGCGTTTAATTCCTTCTTGCCCTTTAACATCGGAAAAATCAAACTCTGGAAAGTCTAAATTTTTATAAAACTCTTCACGAGTATTAATTATGGTTTGTTCAATTAATTCTGCTTTATCAAAAAAATTAATGACTTGTTTAATGTTATCTACGCCATAAACTTCTAACCCATCCACTATAGCCGCTTCTTTTGCATTTTGCATGGGTAATATAAATCCTTTATAGCCTTCCTCTCTGGCTTTTACGGCAATTGGTAATGCGCCTTTTATTGGCTGTAAACTACCATCAAGGGATAATTCACCCATAATCAAAAATTGTTCTAATTCTGGTGCTTCAATTTGTTTAGAAGCAGATAAAATTCCTATTGCTAAAGTTAGGTCGTAAGCACTTCCCTCTTTTCGCAAATCGGCGGGTGCCATATTGATTGTAATCTTTTTTCCAGGGATTTTGTATCCGTTGTTTTGCAGTGCGGCCGCAATTCGATAATTACTCTCTTTTATTGCATTATCAGGCAATCCCACTAAATGGTAGCCAATTCCTGAATCTACATTTACTTCAACGGTTATTGTTGTTGCTTCCACACCAAAAACGGCACTACCAAAAACTTTTTTAAGCATATTTTTTGTTTACTGCTTAAATGTAAGAAATGTATTTTAATTTTATAAAATCAATATCTATTTTCGTTATATTTGTTCAGACATAACGATAATTGTAATGATTTCCATAGAAGAAGCTATTAAATTAGTTAAATACACTGCCAAACCACTTTCGAAAGAAACTATAAAACCTGTTGGAAAATCTAATGGCTATGTGTTATTTAAAGATATTAAATCTCCAATAAACATGCCTCCTTTTAGGCAATCGGCCATGGATGGCTATGCACTTAATTTACATGATAATTTATCGTATAAGTTGATTGGTGAAGTAAAAGCAGGAGATGAACATCAACCAGAATTAAAATCGGGAGAGGCGGTTAGAATTTTTACCGGTGCACCGGTTCCTGATTCGGCTAATTCAATTATGATGCAGGAAAAAGTTAAAGTTGATGGTAATAAAATTATAATTGAACATCAAATAGATATTGATAATAATATTCGACCTCTGGGTGAACAAGTAAAAAAAGGAGCTATTGCCTTAAAAAAACACACAAAGCTAACCCCAGCTGGTATTGGGTATTTAACATCATTGGGTATAACACATGTTTCAGTCTTTAAAAAGCCACAAATTGCGATAGTAACCACAGGAAACGAACTTGTTGAGGCGGGAAAACCTTTAACTTATGGTAAAATATTTGAAAGTAATGCAACTATGCTTCAAAATGCATTATACTCTTTAAAATTCTATGACATAAGTATTTATAAAGTTGAAGATAATTTTGAAAAAACAAAATCTAAACTTAAATCTGTTATAAATAAAAATGACCTAGTAATTATTACTGGTGGTATTTCAGTTGGTGATTATGATTTTGTTGGAAAAGCATTAAATGAATTGCGTACTGAAGAAGTGTTTTATAAAGTAACTCAAAAACCAGGAAAGCCATTGTATTTTGGAAAAAATGATGACACACTCATATTCGCATTACCAGGAAATCCTGCCGCTGCACTTACTTGCTTTTATATTTATGTATTTATAGCACTACAAAAAATGATGGATAAGGATCCTGTTGAATTGCCTCTTATAAAGGCAAAATCCTTGACTGGATTTAAAAAAAGAGGTGACAGACCACAATTTTTAAAGGCCATATTTAAAAATGATTGTGTTGAAATTTTAGAAGGTCAAAATTCATCAATGCTGCAAACTTTTGCATTAGCAAATGCTCTGGTTTTTATCCCTGGAGATGTTTTAGAAATAGAGATTGAAGATGAATTAGAGACAATTTTATTACCGAATTAAATGAATTTTAAAATAAAAAGCAGAATATGGATTGAGTCCGAAGAAAATGTTCTTTTAGGCGAGGGTAGAGTACATTTATTGAAGGCCATTAATAAAACAGGGTCGTTATCAAAGGCGGCCAAATCGATAAATCTATCTTATAAAAAGGCATGGAAATTATTGGACTCTGTAAACAAATCGGCAAAACATCCAGTTACCGTTAATAGTGTTGGTGGCAAAGGCGGTGGCGGTGCAGAATTAACTGATTATGGAAAATCTTTGGTTAAAGCATTTGATGAAATTAATAAAAATTGTTGGGCTTTTTTAGATACTCAACTCGAAAAAATTGAGAATTTATAATATGCTGCAAAACGAAAACATATATCTATTTTTAATAATTCTGCCGTTAGTTTCTTTTTTATATTCTAGTGTCGGACATGGAGGTGCAAGTGGCTATTTAGCATTAATGGCTTTATTTTCTTTTGCACCAGAAACAATGAAACCAACGGCACTTTTGCTCAACTTATTTGTGGCTGGAATCGCTTTTTATTACTATTATAAAGAAGGTTATTTTAATAAAAAATTATTTCTAGTTTTTGCCGTGGCATCTATTCCGCTGGCATTTATTGGAGGTACGATAGAAGTAGATGCGACAATATATAAAAAAATTCTAGCTGCTTTATTAGTTTTCGCAATATTAAAAATGCTAAATGTTTTTGGGAAAGAAAATTATAAAGTAAAGCAAATAAAGCTCTGGCAAGGTTTACTAATTGGAGGAATTATTGGTTTCTTTTCTGGACTCATTGGAATTGGTGGTGGTATTATTTTAACCCCAGTTATTTTATTATTGCATTGGGGAAATATGAAAGAAGCAGCGGCAGTATCAGCTCTTTTCATTTGGGTGAATTCTGCTTCTGGGCTAATAGGTCAAGTATCTAGCGGTGTATCTATTGAAAAAGAATCCTTTTTGCTTGTTCTAATCGCACTTATTGGAGGCGTTTTAGGCGGCTATTACGGTAGTAAAAAAATCAACAATAAGAGCTTAAAAAACATACTCGCATTCGTATTAATTATAGCGTGTTTTAAATTAGTTTTTGCATAAATGGTTCATAAAAAAAACATAACAGGCATCATTTTAGCAGGAGGAAAAAGCTCAAGAATGGGAACAGATAAAGGATTTATTTTATTAAACAATAAACCTTTTGTTCAATATAGTATTGATGCTTTAAAGCCTTTAGTTTCAGAAATTATAATTGTTTCTGATAATGGAAATTATGATGTATTTGGATTGAAACGAATTAGCGACCTAACAAAAAACGCAGGACCTGTTGCAGGAATATGCTCTGGTTTAGAGGCGTCTATAACAGAGAACAACTTGATTTTAAGTTGTGATATTCCCTTGATCTCGTCAGATTTATTAAAACAATTAATTAATGCTATTGATGACACTTCAGAAATTATTCAAATAGAAAGTAATGGTAAAACAATGCCGCTAATAGCGTTATACAAAAAACAAGTTAAAAGTGTTTTTAATGATTTTTTAAAAGCCGATGAAAGACGCCTACGTATAGCCATAAAAGGTTGTCGTACTAAAAACATCATTGTAGATAAAACACATGAGAGTTGCACAAAGAATGTAAATACAAAAAATGAATTAAAAGCAATTAAAGATGCATATAACCATTAAATATTTTGGGCAGATAGCAGAAATAACCCAGGCGAAAGAGGAGTCTGTGGAGTTTTCTGGACACTTAATTTCTGAACTATTGCAGGTTTTAAACACAAAATATGAGAATTTAAAAACAATAGATTTTAAAGTAGCGCAAAATCAGGAATTGGTTTCAATTGAAAAGGAATTAACAGGCGGTGAAATCGCTTTGTTACCACCTTTTTCGGGAGGATAATGAAATATGAGTAGATACAACAGACATATAATTTTATCAGAAATCGGACAAACAGGTCAAGATAAAATTTCCAGTGCCAAAGTATTAGTTATTGGTGCTGGTGGTTTAGGTTCCCCAGTATTACAATACTTAACTGCTGCAGGTGTTGGTTCTATTGGTATAGTAGATTTTGATGTTGTTGATATTTCTAATTTACAACGGCAAGTTTTATATGGAACTTCAACACTTGGAATGAACAAGGCAGAAGCTGCAAAACACCGTTTAGAAGATTTAAATGATGAAATTTCAATCGTTGCTTATCCTGAAAAATTAACTCATAAAAATGCCATTGACTTATTTAACCAATACGATATTATTGTTGATGGCACCGATAATTTTGAGACACGTTACTTAGTTAACGACGCTTGTATTATTACAAACAAACCATTGGTTTTTGGTGCTATTTATAAATTTGAAGGACAAGTTTCTGTGTTCAATTATAAAAACGGACCGAGTTACCGCTGTTTGTTTCCTAATCCACCAGAAAAAGGAAGCGTCCCAAATTGTTCAGAAATTGGCGTATTAGGTGTGCTTCCAGGAATAATCGGGACCATGCAAGCCAATGAAGTGTTAAAAATAATATTAGAATTAGGGAATATCCTTTCTGGAAAATTAATTTGTTACAATGCCTTAACGCTTCAAAATTCAACTATAAGAATTAATCAATTGGAAGAAAACATTCAATCTATTCTGAAGGATAAAGTAAACTTTCAAAATAAGCAGATAGATGTTAAATGTGAAATTGACATTGCAACGGTTTCGTTTGAAGCTTTGTTATCTGAAAAAAACATTCAATTCATTGACGTTAGAGAAGCACATGAACAACCAAAAGTGGAAGACTTATTAGTAACAAATATTCCTTTAAGTGAATTGGAACATAATCTTGATAAATTCGATTCAGGAAAAAAGAAAGTCATTTTTTGTCAATCAGGCATACGAAGTAAAAGGGCTGTAGAAATATTGCAAGAATTCAACATTCAAAACTGTTTTAGTGTAAAAGAAGGTGCTTCAGAAATAAAAACCATATTAAAGACATATTATAAATTATCATCTAATGAAAAATAAAAAACCTAAAAGTGTTTTCAAAGAAGGCGCAATAGCCTCAGAATTTATTGGAAATTCTATTTATAAACATCAAACAAAAACAAGTATTGGTGCTCACAATATTTTTCTAGGGCAAGTTAGAGCTGATGAAATTAATGGAAAAACAGTATCTGCAATTGAATATACAGCCTACGAAGATATGGCAAACCAAAAATTTCATGAGATTAGAGAATCCGCTTTTGAAAAATTTGACCTGACATGCATGCACATTTATCACAGCTTAGGAACTGTAAAAGTGGGTGAAATATGCTTATTTGTATTTGTATCATCTCCTAGACGCAAAGTGGTTTTTGAAGCTTTAGAATTTATAGTGGAAGCCATAAAAGCAGATGTTCCTGTTTTTGGGAAAGAGATTTTTGAAGATAGTTCCCACCAGTGGAAAATAAATAATTAAGAAATGGTCGATATCACACATAAAGTAACAACATTAAGAACCGCAGTAGCTCAAGCAATTGTTAAGGTTAGCAAACTAGAAACCATTCAAGCAATAGAAAATGATACCGTTCCAAAAGGAAATGTTTTTGCTATGAGCAAAGCTGCTGGATTACTCGGTGTAAAACGAACACCTGATATTTTACCAGATTGCCACCCATTGCCTATCGAATTTACAAGTGTTGAATACGACATAAATCGATTAGAAATAACTGTTTTATTTACAGTAAAAACCATCTATAAAACGGGCGTTGAAGTTGAAGCCATGCATGGGGCAAGTGTGGTTGCTTTAAATATGTACGACATGCTAAAACCTATAGACAAAGGTATAGAAATTCACGAGATCAAACTCTTGAATAAAAAAGGTGGAAAATCTGATTTTAAAGATAAATTTAGAAAAGATTTAACTGCGGCTGTTATTGTATGTTCAGATACGATCTCAGCTGGGCATAAAGAAGATAAAGCAGGAAAAGAAATTATTGAGAAGTTAGAAACTTGTGATGTAAAAATATCAGATTACATTATAATTCCAGATGAAAAAGATGTAATTCAAGAAAAAGCTAAAGCTTACCAAAAACAAGGTATTGATTTGATAATTTTTACCGGTGGAACAGGACTTTCAGGACGTGATGTGACTCCTGAATCTTTATTGCCTATTCTGGACAGGCGCATCCCAGGAATTGAAGAAGCTATTCGGAATTACGGACAAGACCGTATGCCTTATGCTATGCTTTCAAGAAGTGTGGCGGGAACAATAAATAACACATTGGTTTTGGCATTACCAGGTTCAACCAACGGCGCAAAAGAATCTATGGATGCCATTTTTCCATCAGTATTACATGTTTTTAGAATTTTAAAAGGTGCAAGACACGATTAATGAAAAACGATAACAATATATTACAAGATTCACATGGTAGAGACCATGCATACCTTCGTATTTCTTTAATTGAGCGATGTAATTTACGATGTACCTATTGTATGCCAGAAGAAGGTGTGAAGTTATCTCCAAAAAGCCATTTAATGACTTATGAAGAAATTTATGAGATCGCTAAAACTTTTGTAGATAACGGTGTCACTAAAATTAGATTAACAGGAGGCGAACCTTTAATTAGAAAGGATATTCCAATTATATTAAAAAAACTAGCGACACTTCCTGTTGAGTTATCTATAACCTCTAATGCTGTAATTATTGATAAATTTATTGATGTTTTGAAGTCCTATAATGTCAATAAAATTAACGTTAGTTTAGATTCTTTGGATGCAGGTAAATTTAAACACATTACAAGAAGACACGAGTTTAAAAAGGTTTATAACAATATATTACTACTTGTAAAAGAAGGCTTTACTGTAAAGGTAAATGCTGTTTTAATGAAAGGTTTTAATGATAATGAAATTATTGATTTTATCAACTTTACAAAAGATTTACCAATCTCAGTACGCTTCATAGAATTTATGCCTTTTGATGGAAATAAATGGGATATGAGTAAAATGGTATCGTATGCTGAAGTCATGACATATGTGAATGATTCTTTTCTCAAAGATAGTATTGAGCGCCTGAAAGATGCTCCAAACGACACCTCAAAAAACTACAAGATAAAAGGGTATAAAGGCAGTTTCGCAATTATTAGCTCAGTTACCAATCCGTTTTGCGATTCATGTAACAGATTGCGTTTAACCGCCAATGGTCAACTAAAAAACTGTTTGTTTTCATCTGGCGAATCGGATTTATTAACAACACTACGCTCAGGAAAGCCCATTGAACCAATTATCAAAAAAGCAGTTTGGGCTAAATTAAAAGTCCGAGGCGGTATGGATACTTTAAAAAAACTACAAGAACCTAAATTACATAACAATAATAGAAGTATGATTACTATTGGTGGTTAATGATATAAAACTAATAAATATTTTTTTTATAGTTTCACTTAATATTTAATCAATATAAATTTCTAATAATTTAGCGTTATTTGAATGAAATTTGACGAGGTCTGTGTTCGCAGGTAAGATTATGGTTTCTCCTATAATTAATGATTCTATATGTTCGCCTGCAGTAATATCTACATTACCATCAACACACATAAAAATAACAAATGAGTCTAACTCGTTATAACTTTTTTCTTGAGTTTTACTTAAATCTAGAATGTTTGTTGTAAAGTATTCGCAACTAACTAAATTTGCCACACTATTTTGTTCTAGAGTATAATCGGACTTACCGTTTGAATCAAATTGTTTGGTTGCTTGTTCTGCTAATTTGGTATGCAATTCTCGTTTTTGTCCATTATCATCTTCTCTATCCCAATCGTAAACGCGATAAGTAATATCAGATGTTTGCTGAATTTCTGCTGCTAAAACGCCAGCACCAATAGCATGAATTTTCCCAGCAGGTATAAAATAACTATCACCTTTATTTACCTGTTCTCTATTAAAAATAGAACCCACGTTTTTTGAGTTAATATGATTTAAAACTTCTGGATTTGTAGTTTTATCTTTTAGTCCTAAAACAATATCTGCGTCTTTATCACTATCCATAATATACCACATTTCAGTTTTCCCAAACGAATTATGATGTTTTTTAGCCATTTTGTTATCTGGGTGTACTTGTACAGACAAATCTGTTTTAGCATCTAAAAACTTAATTAATAAAGGGAAATTATATCCGAAGTTTTCAAAATTATGAACTCCCAAAAAATTTGATTTATGCTCCTCTATTAATTCCTTTAAATTATTGCCTTTATAAACGCCGTTATTAACAACTGAAACATTTCCGTTTACATCAGAAATCTCCCAACTTTCACCAACATCAGTTTTATAAGTGTTTTTGCCTAAAACATGTTTTAATTTATTTCCTCCCCAAATTTTTTCTTTTAAAATTGGATTGAATTTTATTGGATATACTTTCATGATTTTATCTTTTATTATTCAATTCACTTTGTAAATTAACAAGCTGCTTATTCTTCTTTAATTTTTCTAAATACTCTATTATGGAAAACACACTTTGAAACAATGTTTGCTTTATTTCCTTTTTTTCTATAACACTCATATTATATTTTAAAATAATATTCTGGTTCTTACTCAAAGCCTTAATTATACTATTTATAGTGTAAGCCTTATTATTTATTAAATTAGTGCTAATGTATCCTATGTGATTTAAATCGAATTGATTGAACATGTATCTTGCCCCAGATCTTACGGCCGAAGTATCTGATTTAAATTTTTTTATATCGACTATAGAAACTTTTGTTGAGCACGACTCTTTTATTTCTTTTAGCAATTGAAAGGTATTATCTCTACTGGCATTATTTACTAAACAGAGCTCTAAGTTTAAAGCTTGATTTAGATAATCAATAAAAAAACCAGTATCAATATCCTTTTCGTTATTATGAAATACTATAATGATTCCTATTTTCATTGTCAATTAAATTAATAAGCTACGTTCAATTCTTTTACTAATACAGTTTTAGAATCTACTTTCTTTCCTCTATAAACCCAAGCAATTTGAGCTAATTGACCAATAATTTTTACAGAATCTTTCATTGAAAGCTTAGAACCATCGGCATGTATCCACCTTTTTAATGGTTGCTCGCAAAGCATAGATTTTGCTTGTGCTAATCCGAAATGCTTACTCATCCTTTTAAAGATTTCGACATCAAAAATCCATTGCGTTACAAATCGTTTATTAAAAGCAATACCAACAACATCTTTATGGAAGATTTTAGCGCCACATTGGGTGTCTTTAAAATCCATTTTTAATATCTTTCTAATAATGAAATTAATAGTTAAACTAATTATTTTTCTTGCAGATTCTTTAGTAATATCTGCGCCCATTCTTGTAATACGAGAACCACTTACAATTTTAAAATCTGAAGTTTCTATGGTTTTAACTAAATCGTCAAAATCTGCTAAATCTGTAGATAAATCGGCATCTAAAAATCCTATATAATCTAAGTCTTCTTTTTTAGCCATATGAAGCATTCCTAAACGCACAGCTTCTGCTTTACCTCCATTTTTATCACAATCATAAACCGTTATAAAATCCTCTCTACCTTTTTGTAATTCTTTTAAAACTTCCAAAGTTCTATCTTTACTTCCATCGTTCACAAAACATAAATGATAACCAGAATTTTTATCTATATAGTCTGTAAATTCTTGACTTAATAAACGATCTTCTTCATTATAACATGGAATTACAACACCAACACATCGTTCTTGAATTATCACTTCACTTTTAGTAGTATTATTTTGAACTTCTGGAGCACCAATCAATCGTTTTACACGTGCACAAATTTCGTTTAGACTTAATGGTTTTTTCATATAATCATTAATTCCTAATTCGAAACCAGCGGTTATAACGCTATCTTGGGTATTACCAGATAAAACCATTATTGGTGTAATGTTATTTTTAGAATTTCTTATATATTTTACAATTTCTAATCCTGAAACACCTGGCATATTAATATCTACAATCACCAAATCTGGATTAAAAGAATTATAAAGACTAATTGCAGCAACCGCGTCTGTTTCAATTTTTATATTATATCCTAAATCTTTTAATCTTTTCTGTATTGGTAGTAATACTAATTGTTGATCGTCTATGGCTAATATTTTCATAATAAATGATTTTGTAATTATTTACAGTACAAATGTACATTCGAAAGGTTTTTTAAAATTAATATTTAGCCTAAGCCATAGGCAAGTGTAGATGAATGGTAGATTTGTGTAGATAAATAAAATAATTTACCGTACATAAATTTTTTATCTTTACCCTGTAGCTATTACCGTTCAAGTAATAAATGAAAGAAACCTCAAATAAATACTTAATTGTTGCCCTACTTATAGGAATAGCTTTTCATGGCACCTCTATATTTTTTACTTTAGAGACTACCTATGATGCTTTAATCCATTTATTCTTTGCAGACCACTATGCTAATAGTTGGTTTGAACCGTGGAACTATAAATGGTATACCGGTTTTACCGTTATGAGCTATCCGCCATTAGTGCATCAATCCATTGCAGTATTATCTCTTGTTGGTGGATTAAAATTTGGCATGTTTACGGTAGCACTAATTAGTATTGTGCTATTTATTACTGGTGTTTATCGTTTCTCTTTACTTATTACATCAAATAAAACTGTTGCTGGTTACGCTTCTATTTTAGCTGTTTTATCATCATCATTTGTGGAGACTTTACATGTATTTGGGCAATTACCGAGTATTATAGGAATATCAGTTTTAATGCATTCACTACCCGAAATATATTTATGGCTAAAAACAGGACGTTATAAATATCTTTTTACATCGCTTTCTTTAATTTCAGTTACGGTAACATCGCATCATGTAACCCCCATTTTTGGAATGATCTTTTTTATTTTTCCATTAATTGGAATGGTTATTATGGATGTTTCTAGAGAACAAGTTGATTCGACCAAAGCCATTACATTTAAAGTATTTATTAATAGTTTCTTTAAACTCTTTAAGCGTATTATTAGTTTTGGAATGCTATCCTTAGTCATTATAGTGGGTTGTATTTTACCATACTGGATAAACTCTAAGAACAACCCAATTACTCAAGTTCCAATTCCACATGGATCACGAGATAACTTTTTAGAGATTACCTCCTCTGGTTTGGTATTCTTTTTAATTCCATGGGGCGTTTTACTAATACTGTTGCCTTATATTTTCTATAGGTATTATAGCAAGCGCTATCTGTTTTTTGGACTTTCAATAACGATTCTTACCGTTTTAGGTACTGGGGGCACTACTTTTATTCCGCGATTATTTTTAGGAGAAACAGCATTTAATATATTAACACTAGACCGTTTTACACTATGGGCATCTATAATGTCCTTGCCAATTTTTGGAGAATTTGTATACCGTTTCGCTGAAGGCGATTTAAAACAACTCATTCAGGTTAAATTTGGAGCTATTTACCACAGAATAATTGGTGGATTATTAGCTGGTCTCTTTCTGTTTATGGCCATATTTACTATGAGTCTGAGTTATTTTAGGCCATCGCAACCGCAACAAATAAATATGTTGCCCATAATAAACTTTCTAAATCAAGACCAGCACGATAATTGGCGGTATATGACCTTAGGTTTTGGCGACCAAATGGCATGGTTATCTGCACAAACCAATGCAATGAGTGTAGATGGAAATTACCATTCTGCAAGACGTTTACCAGAATTAACAACGCGACCTATTGAGCGTTTAGAGAATTCTAAATTTAAAGGTGTTGAAGGTATTGGCTCTTTACAACAATTTTTAACCACACCAGAAAAATATAATTTTAAGTATATTTTTTCTAACGATAAATTTTACGATCCTATATTATATTTCTGCGGTTGGCAACGCTTAAGGCAATTAGAAAATGGTATACTAGTTTGGGAAAAATTAAATGTCCCTCCTGTTTCTTCTATTTTACCAAAAGATGATGTACCTAAATGGTCGAAAATACTTTGGGGTATAATGCCTTTTTTAACCGTTATTATTGCTTTTATTTTAACTATTCAGATGCTGTGGATAAATGCATTAAAAACCAAAGTAAAAAGTGTTCCAGACTTTTTAAAATTCCCAATTACCTATACTATATTTTCAAAAACTGTTCTTAAAATAACCCATATTTGGTCTGTAATTTTAGCGATTATTGTGTTTTATGGAATGTATCTATTCTATATAAAAAATGATTCGCATCATTCGCCAGAAAATGCTTTATTGGCCTATTATGATGCTTTAGATTTTAAAGAATTTGAGACTGCACATAGTCTTATAAATCCAAAAAGTAATTTGCCTATTGCTCAATATATGTTAGAAATTTCGGTGACTGATGGTTTATTGAGCTCCTACGCCAAATTAGATGCTATAGAAACCATAATAACATCGAAGACTGATAGTTTAGCTGCTGTAAAAGTGAATACTAAATGGATAACTCCTTTGGAAAAAATAAGTAAAACCGATAATAAAACCTTAACCAAACTAAATGGTAAATGGTACGTAAATCCTGATGATATTGATTTAGATTTACCTCCAGACCAATTATACTCTGATAATGTAACCAAATATTTTAATCAAGGACGGCGACGCATTACCACAGAACAGACCCACCACGAAGATGTTTTAAAACAACCCGTTTTAGAAATTCTCTCCGCTAAACTCGTAAAACATAATGGCAGTTATGCTTTGATTGGTGAAGTTCAAAATATTGATAACGTTCCTGCCGATGTGGTTTTAAAAGGTACATTATATAACGATGAGAATAAAGAATTAGCTGCTTATAATGCGAAATATCATGTAAAACATAAGCTCATGCCAAAGGAAGTGAGTTCTTTCAAAATTAATTTTGAAGGTATTGCATGGTCTAAAACTCAGGACTCTATTCCCAAAACATTTAATCCAGATGAGTTTACTCCTATTGAATTTGAAGAACAACCTACAAAATTCAACTTACAAATTGCGGGGAATGTTTCGGGCTCAGATTTATATAAAGGAACAAGTTTAAGTGATTTAGATATATCAGAAGAAAGTATTAAAGGAAAACTATTTAATTCTGGATTGGCAGAAGTCACTATTCCGCAATTGTTGTTTACATATTATGATGAAAACAAAAAAATGCTTTGGGTAGATCATCAATTTATTGCAGAAGGAATCAGGCAACAACGACAACAATCTTTTGAATATTCAATTTTAAAAAATGATACAATTAAGGTTATAAATGAAGATATGAAAAACTGCTTTGTGAATGGATTACCAAACGAGTCTATTTCTAATAAGGTGGTGCCCAATCGTATATTTAATCAAACGCAAACGATTTTGCAACCTATAAAAAACGTAAACTATAGTTTTATAAAAATTGAAATAAACACCTATATAGGTAACCCTAATTAATGAAGTTAAAAATCACATACTCCCTTATTTCAGCATTGTTGGCATTGTTATCAATACCTTCAAATAATATTGAAGGTATTCAACTGCTAACTCAGGAAACTACATTTGAAGCTGGTCAGTCTATTATTTTAAAATTTTCTGGATATACGGAAGAAACTCCTAGATTATACGTGAGTAATAGTTATGGCTCAACCATAATAACTCCATTGGCAGAATCTGATTATCTAAATTATCAAATACCCGAATCAATAAGTAACAAAACAGGTTTTGTTAGTTGGAAATTATTAGGCAAAAGTTTGCTTTCCGGAACATTCAACATTATTTCTAAACAAAAAACAGTTGTTCTAGAAACATATTTAGGTCCGCCAAGTATTCAAGCTGGTGGAACAGATTATTCCATGCTAGTTGTTATTCCAACAGATAGTTTTGATAATCCTTTGGTTGACGGCACTAAAGTAACTGTAAAACATCAATTTTTAGATAATCAAAGTAATGAGGATATTCTTATAAAAAACAGAATAGCTTATAAAAACATTTACTCAGAAACAAAAACAGGAAGAATATTGGTGTCTTCAGAATGTTTAGGCTTAAATTCTAAAGAATTTACGGTTAATGTAATGCCTGCAATACCAACAGGTTTTGATATTTCTTATCAAAGAAATCATGACTATGCTGATGGCAATCAAATCACCACTTTTTCAACCTCAATAATAAACGATAAGTATGGTAATTTAGTTAGCGATGGCACTTATGTCGAGTTTTTTATTAGTAATAATTCTAACCATATTTTAAAAACTTTTGGCACAGCTATAAATGGTGTTGCACATGCTAAAATGATACATCCAGACCATGAAGACCAATGGACTGTAAAAGCCTATGTTGAAGGTATGGCAGAAAGCAACCAAATTGAATTAGTGTACAAGCCTATAATTTCGGATTTTAATGCGGTCTTTTCAGAAAGTAATAGAACGATAAACGTTGGTCCTTTAAAAAGTTTTATGAGTCAAATGATTCCTGATGGTTTGGAAGTTTCTCTTTCAGTTTATGAAAATGATATTAAACTAGAAACACTTACCAAAAGTTCTTTTGAGGGTTATGTAACTTTTAAATTAGACAATAACAATTTCCCTGGTAAAAATTATACGTTTAAAATTAAAACGGCTGGCATTGAGAAAACATATCCTAATATTAAGCTATGACAAGTATAAACAAAAACATACTACGTAGTGTCTTATTGCTTACTTACATTGCGATTATTGCTTTCGTGTTATTTGGAATTGGCAGTATATATAGTTATTTAAATACGGGTGCAGATCGCAGTACTATGCTGCATACAGAAATAAAAAAAATAGACCAATACTTACCAAAAATAGAATGGGCTCCATTAAATAATGAAGGGCGACCAATGGATGAGCAAACTTTAAATGCCATTGAAAATGATTATTTAGATGCTTGGTATGTAAAACATGTGGCTTATAAAACCAATTCTTTAGCAGGAATTGATGATTATTATACCGAAAGTGCTCGGGAAAATATTAATGCCTTTGTAGAACAAAACACTTCTAAAAATATTTCTATTGAAGGCACCACTTTAGAACACCATCCCACCCTTAATTTTTTTAGTGAAGATGGTCAATTGGCTGTTATTACAGATGAAAATGTTATTGAATTTAAACGTGTTTTTGAAAATGAAACACTTGTTTTAGAATCTACAGAACAAGCAACTTATAAAATAATTTTTCTGTTAGAAGATGGTTTTTGGCGTATTAGACACATGATAAAAGAATCGAGTAAAGGCTATAAAGACGCTTACGTACAAGCTATAAAAAAAGTTGATATTATAAAGGGCATTAACTATTATCCACAAGCTACACCTTGGGATATGTTTGGTGATACATTTGATGCTGATACTATATCAAAAGATTTTAAAATTATAAAAGATGCTGGTTTAAATTCGATTAGGATTTTTGTACAATATGACGATTTTGGTAAAGCCAATATTATTACAGAAAAACTCAATAAACTTAAAAAAGTTTTAGATTTAGCAGAAGCGGAAAAATTAAAAGTAGTTTTAACCCTCTTTGATTTTTATGGTGATTATTCTGTTTTAAACTGGACATTGAATCAGCGACACGCAGAAACTATTGTATCCGCTTTTAAAAACCATAATGCTTTGTTAGCGTGGGATATTAAAAACGAACCCAATTTAGATTTTGAATCAAGAAATAAAGAATTAGTCGTCGCGTGGTTAGATAAAATGATTGATTTAGTAAAATCTACAGATCCAATGCATCCCGTAACTATTGGTTGGTCTAATGCAGAAAGTGCTCCAATTCTAAAAGACAAACTAGACTTTATTAGTTTTCATTATTATGAAGACCTGAATGATTTAGAAAAAGTTTTTTTAACTATAAATTCTGAAATCCCAAACAAACCGATAGCTATTACAGAATTTGGATTGTCATCATATAAAGGTATATGGAATCCTTTTGGGAATAATAAAGAAGATCAAAGTGCCTATCATAAAAAGGCCCAATCTATATTTAGTGGTAATAAAATAAGTTTTATGTCTTGGACATTATACGACTTTGCAGAAATACCAAAGGAAGTCGTAGGTGGACTTCCTTGGAGAAAACGGGCTCAAGAGCATTTTGGTTTCATTAACAAAAATGGTGAGAGTAAACCCGCTTTTAAATACATTGCTAAAGATTAATATCTTCAGACTTTTTATTAGTATTCATTCTATTTGAAACACTAACTTTTTAACATGAAATGGGGCAAAAAAGGCTTCGATTTAATAATATACTATAGCATAACTTCTTTAGTATTAGTAGGATTTTCATTTATTTTATTTAAAATAATTGTTTCAAAAGTATTTAAATACATCTCGGTTATTTGAGACATAGGGTGTGCCGTTGCTGCTTGATAATTTGCTTTACCTAAAGCTTTTCTATATGTGTCATTAGTCACAATATTTTCAATAGCTTTTGCTAAACTTTCAACTGATGTAGGTTCAAAAAACTCCCCTCTGTACCCTTCATCTTGTACTAATAAAGCTAAATCTCCTAAATCTGGCATCACTACAGCTTTACCGTAACTTCCAGCTTGGTGCAAAACGCCTGAGCTTCCTGTTGTAGACGTGTATGGAAATACAACTACCGCACTTTCATTAAATAATGTTGGGACTTCATGTTCTTCAACATAACCTGTAAAACGCACTTTAGGAACATGCTTATAATCTTCTTGAACTTTAGCTAAATAACCTGGGACATTTGGGTTGTCTGTTCCTGCAATAATAACCTCTAAATCTAATCCTGTAGATTGTCTTACTTTTTCAACAGCTTCAATCATACCTTCAACTTTTTTGTAAGTTCCAAACTTTCCAAAAGTCATAATTTGCATAGGTGCTTTTGGTACTTTATAATCTGGTTCTTCCGGTATTTCAAACGTTCCATGAGGAATTAACTTTACATTTTTAGCATTATATTTTTCTTCTAAAATATCAACATACTTTTGCATAGTTACAGCAACCGTATCTGCTTGAAGAATTAATCTTGTTAAGGTAGACCCAATAAATCCGTATACTTTTTGCATCAATTTATTACTGGTAAAACCTGCACTTCCCAAATCTACTTCTTCTAATATATTATGAAGTAATACAATGTTTGGAATATTTTTAAGCTTACAGACTAATGGTAACATTAAACCCAAAGCAGCAGCAACTTTCTTATCACCAAATTTCATAAACTGTAAATTGAATAATACAGTATCTGGTTTAACTTGATTTATTGCTTTATTAACATTTAAAATATTTGTGTAGCTATTAAATGTCCAACATTCTTTAATGGTTATTTTACAACCAGCTTCTGTAAATTCAACATCTTTTTTATTTTCGGTAGTATCAGTTAATAATACTAACTCTGTGATATCTTCTTTTTGTCTGAAGTGTTTTACTAAATGGTATGCATATTCATTTAAAGTGACTTTACTTGGTGGATATGCTGTTACGATTGCTAGTTTCATTGTAAATGTTTTTAAATGTTATT
>NZ_JABDMV010000013.1 GCF_013001275.1 Flaviramulus sp. | reverse complement strand
AAGTCGTACTTTTAGATAAAAATAATTATCACACCTTTCAACCATTATTATATCAAGTATCAACCGGAGGATTGGAACCAGATTCTATTGCTTACCCAATTAGAAAAATATTAAAAGACTTTCCTAATTTTTATTTTCGATTATCAAATGTCAAACGAATTGATACTACAAATAAGAAAGTGATCACCAATATTGGAGAACTTAATTTTGATTATTTGATTGTAGCAACTGGATCTAAAACTAATTTTTTCGGGAATACAGACTTAAAGAAGTATAGTATGGCAATGAAAACTATACCGCAATCTTTAAATTTAAGAAGTTTGATTCTTGAAAATTTTGAAGCCGCTCTTTTAACTTCGGATTTAAACGAGCGTAATGCATTAATGAATTTTGTAATTGTAGGTGGTGGACCAACAGGAGTAGAGCTTGCAGGTGCATTGGCCGAAATTAAAAAAGGCATTTTACCAAAAGATTATCCAGATTTAGATACACGCTTAGCGCAAATTCATATCGTACAGTCAGGTGAATGTATATTAAAAGGCATGAGTGATAAAGCTTCTGAAAAGGCCGAAGAATTTTTGGAAAAATTAGGTGTTCAAATATGGAAAAATGTTAGAGTGACAAATTACGATGGAAAAATTGTAACTACCAATTCCGATTTAACTTTCGAAACAGCAACATTGGTTTGGGCGGCAGGTGTAAAAGGAGCGACAATAAAAGGATTGAATGGGAAAAAGTTTATAACTAGAGGAAACAGATTATTGGTAAATGAATTTAATCAAGTAAAAGGATTAAATAACATTTTTGCTATTGGTGATATAGCCTGTATGGTAAATGACGAATTTCCTAACGGATTACCAATGATGGCACAACCCGCTATGCAACAAGGAGAACAATTAGGGGATAACCTATTACGATTAATCGAAGAAAAACCAATGGAGCCTTTTGTTTATAAAGATAAAGGAGCTATGGCTACAATTGGTAGAAACAAGGCGGTTGTAGATTTAAAACGATATAAGTTTCAAGGCGTCTTTGCTTGGTATGTTTGGATGTTTGTACACCTATTTTTTTTAATTGGTTTTAGAAATAGAATGGTGGTTTTTATAAATTGGGTGTACAACTATATTCGTTTTGATCGAGAAGCTCGGTTGATTATTAGGCCTTTTAAAAAGAGAGTAAAAACGAAACAACTTCAATAGTTTAATATATTTCTTAAAAAAATAATTGTCGTTAAATCACTGTTTTTCAGATATTTTGGTTACATTTAGTAATATAAACCAACTAAAATTTTTTAAAATGAAAAAACATGTGATCATTCTCATGATGGTATTTTCTATCGTCATGTATTCCCAAAAGGAAAAAAACGGAACTATTTTTAAAGAACATCCTGCCATAACAGTTGTGGAAGCAATGCAGCAAGCATTTATTAAAGGAGACACTACTGCATTATCAAATTATTTAGCAGACAACTTTATCGCTACTAATGGAATGAACAATAATCCTGATTCAAAAGGAGCCGACAAAAAGAGCTATATAAACCAATCAAATTGGTGGAGTAAAAATCTTTCATACTTAAGTTTGACACGACACGGTGGAGCCTATCCTGATGCACTGGAATACGATGGAGATGATGGATTATGGGTACAAACTTGGAATTATTTACGAGGTGTACACGATGAAACCGGCGTAAAAATTGATATGCCAGTACATGCTCTATATATAGTTAATAAAGACAATAAAGTCAGTAGAGCAATAACTTATGATGATGGAACTATTTTTGATAATTTAAGAGAAAGTTTTGTGCCAAGAACAAATGGAACCATATATAACCATCATGATAACATCAATAAAGTGATTAGAATGATGGCTGCCTTAGAGCATAGTGATGTTGAAAAAGGATTTAGTTTCTTTTCAGAAAATGCTAGATTTAGCAATTTAGATATGAAGCCAGGTGAGAGTGTAACATTAGAGGAAGAGAAGGAAGGGTTTTCTAATATGCTAAAAAATTGGACAATAAATAGAATTGATGTACGTGGATATCCAGATTATTTGGAATATGAATTAGGAAAGGCGAAAGTCGTGCAATCATGGTGGACAGTTAGAATGACTCGAAAATCTGACAAGAAAAAAGTGGTACTTCCATTAATGCTAATTCATAATTTTAATGATGATGGTGAAATAACTTATGAAGCCGGATACTATACTTTAGCAGCTTTAAATGATAATTAGAAATTAAATGTGAAACATCAAACGTCTTCATAATAAATTGTGAAGACGTTTTTGTTTCTAGCTATTTTATAAGTCGTCCGTAAAATGGCGTTTAGCTTTTTCTTTGCTAAATTTCTCCGAATTATATATTGATGAATGCTCTTTAGGGATAGATAATGAAATCCAATTTTCACCTTTTAAAAGTTTTCCTAAAAACACAATTTGCCCAACATGATATGCGTAGTGAGTTAACTGCCTGTTAATAGCTTCGGTAATTGTGTGTCCTTGATTTCTAATATAAACTAAACGTTCTAAATCTTCAGTATTTAAAGTTTTAATTGTTTTAAACAAGCAAAACCATCCACTTTCCCAAGCCGCAATAATTTCTTCTTTAGAATTAAAACTATTTATAAATTCATAATCACGATTTCTCCAGTCTTTTTCACCATCTTCAGTTAAAAAATTTGTCCACCTACTTAACATATTACCAACTATATGCTTAACAATTATAGAAATACTATTGGCATTTTCATTACTTTGCCATAATAATTCTTCATATTCAAGTTGAGCAAAGGTTTTGTCTCCTAAACTTTTATAATATTCAAATTGTTTTTTGATACTAGTTAAATAGCTTTCCATTTAAATTATCAATTCTAGTTTTTTGGAACAAAAAATAATGACACACCATTAATACAATGACGTTTTCCTGTTGTATCTCGAGGCCCATCATTAAACACATGTCCTAAATGTCCTCCACAGTTAGCGCAATGTTCTTCAGTTCTAGCATATCCTAAATCATAGTCAGTCGAAAATGCTACATTGCCTTCTATTTCTCTGTCAAAACTTGGCCAACCGGTGCCAGAGTCAAACTTATGTTCACTTTTAAATAAAGGCGTTTCGCAACCTTTACAAATATATAAGCCTTCCTTATAATTTTTATTTAGAGGGCTTGTAAAAGCACGTTCAGTACCAGCTTTTCTAAGCACATAAAACTCTTCTTCAGATAGTTGAGTTTTCCATTCGGCTTCCGTTTTTGAGACATTGTATTCTGTCTTTTGTTTTTTTTGAGCATCGCTTCTGCAATTGAAAACTAACATGACTACACATACTACTAATAACTTTTTCATATTTTATTGTTTACTTTAAAATAGTCGACTTAACTCTAAAAACATAACATCTTAATTGTATAATTCCATTATCTTTTGATGTATATTAATAAAAATAATTTGTTCCTTATTTTAAAGGTATGAATTTTGTATTTTTATCTAGAATAAAACATTGAAAACATGAAACTGAAAAAAATAATATTGACTTTTGGTATATTATTCCTAATAATATCATGTGCAACTAATCCATTTACTGGAAAAAAAACAATGGCATTAGTGCCTAATTCACAGTTATTTCCAACGGCTTTTGCACAATACGATCAGTTTTTAACTGAAAACAAAGTTGTTTCTGGTACCAAAGATGCTGAAATGATAACAAGAGTTGGTCAGCGAATTGCTGTTGCGGCTGAACGATGGTTAAATGCTAATGGACATGAAGGGTATTTGAACGATTATAAATGGGAGTATAAGCTTGTAGAAGATAAAGCCGTTAACGCTTGGTGTATGCCCGGTGGAAAAATAGTTTTTTATACAGGTATATTGCCAATTGCTAATGGCGAAACTGGTGTTGCCGCGATTATGGGGCACGAAGTTTCACATGCTTTAGCAAACCATGGGCAACAACGTATGAGCGCAGCATATTTACAACAAGGCATTGCGGTTGCTGGAAATATTGCAATTAAAGATGAGAACTCTAGAGACGCTTTTAATCAGTATTATGGTATTGGTTCTACGGTTGGTTTAATGCTACCGTTTAGTAGAAGCCATGAAACAGAGGCTGACCGAATTGGATTGTATTTAATGGCAATTGCAGGATATAACCCAGCTGAAGCTGCAGAACTTTGGAAGCGTATGAAAGCAAATAGTAGCGGACAAGCACCGCCAGAGTTTTTAAGTACGCACCCGTCAAACGATACAAGAATAGCAAATTTAACTGCGTTAGCACCAAAGGCTATTGCAGAAGCCAAGAAATTTGGTGTCACATCTTTTAGATAAGATTTAAGCGCGTCTTACAAATAGAAATATTTGATTACTTTAGAAGCTGCCAACAAAAGGCAGCTTTTTTTATGATTAAACTTGAAAAAGGAAGTAAAAAACTTCTTAATGCATGGGCATTTTATGATTGGGCAAACTCGGTATATACCCTTACCATAGCATCATCAATATTTCCAATTTTTTATTCGGCCTTATTCCTTTCAGAAATAAAAACAGTTCAAGCTTTTGGGTTTGAATTTAAAAGCACAGCATTAATAACCTTCGTTACAGCTTTCACATTTTTGGTAGTGGCATGTACTTCACCAATTTTATCTGGGATTGCAGATTACGTTGGGAATAAGAAAAATTTCATGAAATTCTTCTGTTACGTAGGAAGTGCAGGTTGCATTGGTTTGTACTGGTTTGATGTTAGCCCTGAGCGAATTCATATTAGTTTGTTGTTCTATTTTATGGGATTAATTGGCTATTGGGGCAGCCTAGTATTTTATAATTCATATTTGCCAGATATTGCTTTTCCGGCACAACAGGATAAGGCAAGTGCAAAAGGTTTCTCATTAGGTTATGTTGGCAGTGTTATTTTGTTAGTTATAAACTTGGTAATGGTCATGTTTCCTCAATTTTTTGGATTTGATATAGGTACAACACAAGAAGAAAAAGATACAGCTTCATTTGAAGCCATGAAAATTTCATTTATTACTGTTGGTGTTTGGTGGGCTTTATTTAGTCAGTATTCATTTTATTGGTTGCCGAAAGGAACATCTACTGGTCATAAAGTGACAAAAGCCGTAGTATTTAATGGATTAAGAGAATTACAACAGGTTTGGAAACAATTAAAATTAAATTTAAGACTGAAACGATATTTATATGCCTTTTTCGTATTTAGTATGGCCGTACAAACAATTATGTTAGTTGCCGTTTATTTTGGTGAAGAAGAAATAGAGTGGGGAGATGGAAGCGCAAAAACAATGGGTTTAATAGGTAGTATATTAGTCATACAATTAGTAGCTGTTATAGGAGCTATATTAACCTCTAGAGCTTCAGCAAATTTTGGAAATATATATACATTGATTGCTATTAATTTTATATGGATGTCACTTTGTTTTTATGCTTATTTTATGCACACACCAGCACAGTTTTATATAGCGGCAGGATGTGTTGGTTTTGTAATGGGCGGTATTCAATCATTGGCAAGATCAACCTATTCAAAATTTTTACCTGAAACAGAAGACACAACATCCTATTTTAGTTTTTATGATGTTGCTGAAAAAATAGGAATTGTAATTGGAATGGTAATTTTTGCATTTATCGATCAAATTACTGGAAGTATGAGAAACGGAATTTTGTTTTTGTTTGTATTCTTTTTGATAGGAATAATTTTATTGTTTAGAGTTCCAAAACTTAGCAAATAAAAAGGCAATATTGTTAATTAATACTGCCTTTCAAATTAAAACATTATTTAGTTTTTGAAAAGGGTAAGACTACCATAGTCCGATGATATGGAAATTGTATTGTTTGTTGATTTGTTCCCTCGATAACCACTATAATATTTGTCATTTGACTCAACAATTTTCTTTGTAATGTTTAAGTCATTGTCATTATTAAATGACGCATATTCTAGCTTGATATCAAAATTAAAATTATAACCTGATGCGTAACCAATTTTGATACCTACATAATCTGATTTTATAATTACGTTTCCTGCATTATCATTCATTCTGTTTATTTTAATTGACCCATAATCTGCTTTAATCGAAACATTTTTATACACATCTCCAATTTCTGTAGTCAAATAATCGCCATTGCCAGTAACATTGTTTGCCTTATCAACTTTTATACTGCCATAATCACAATTATAATTTAAATCTTCTACAATTTCTATTTTTGAATTTGTATAGTCAGCATTAATGTTTAGGTTTTGAGATTTTGAGACCGTATAGCTACTATAATCTGCATTTATTTTTCCACTTTTTATATATTCGAAGTAGCATCCATTCGTATAATCAAAATTTAAAATATTCCCATCAGCCATTAATTCTTTAGTAGTTATTTTTCCATAATCGCAGTTAATTTCGGCTTTCCCTTCTAATTTTTCCACACTAATATTACCGTAATCATTATTTATCTTAATGTGATTAGTCATTGGTATTTTTACAATATAATTTATTTTCATATTTACATTGTTTTTACCGCCCCAATTCCACCAGGACTTTGAATTATTCTTGTCGAATTGAGTCTCTGCCGAAACCCAATCAGATGATGTGGAAAATTTCACATCAATATCGTTTAGTTTTTTTATAACTTTTTCTTCGTCGTTACCCGAAGTGGTTATTGTAATTTCAAAAACTATACGATTTTCTTCCCAGGTAACAACGTCAATGTTTCCATAACTATTATTTACTCTTAGCGTAGCGTTTGAATTTACTTTAAACTCTTTGTTTATGGTTTTGGTTTTTATGTGTTTGTCTTTCATTTCTGAGGTTGCAGAAATAAATAATGGCAGCATTAGTAATGCAAAGAATGTTTTAAATTGTAATATTTTTTTCATGATTTGATGATTTTTTTAAATGTTTTACGTTTTTTATTTGCTCTAGAGTATTTTGTAAAATGACAATTCTATTTTGAAAATTTGAAATCATCGCGTATATAACTCTATTATCATCGCCGCTTTCAATTAAATCTACTTTCAAATTAATATATTCATTTTCTAATTTTTTAATCTGTATCAATGTATCTTTTATTAGGTTATCAACTTCTGGTGATGCTAATAGTTTTAGATTGTTTAATTCCTCGTTAATTGTAAGTGTAAAAAAATCTTGTGTTTCTGCCATTTTTGGAGATACGCTTGCTAAATCTCCCGAGTTATCCATTTTATTATTTCCTATTATAAGTGCAATAACTATTAAAACAGATGCAGCAATGCCAGCCATAGGTTTCCAAAACTGTATTGTAGTTTTGGTCTTGTTATCTCCAAGTTTTTGCCAACTATTTAATTTTCCTAGAAATCGTTTTTCATGTCCTTCGTTTGGAGAATACACATCAAAACCTTCTTCTAAACTTTCAAATAAATTTTCTAAAGTATTTTTACTCATAGTATATTTTTTAAGCCGTAACTGTTTGTAATTTTTGTCTTAAACTATCTTTGGCTCTTGAAATTGTGGTTCTACAATTTGCGTTAGTAATTTTCATGATTTCACTGATTTCTTCATAGTCATAACCTTCAATTAGGTTTAATGTTAAAGCAATCCTATAGTTATCTTTTAAGGTTTTTAAAGTGTTTAAAATTTGTTTCGCCTTAATATTTGTAAATTCAAAATCGCTTTCTACACCATTAGACTCATCTTCAATTTTGTATAACATATTATCTATTGGAATTTCAATGTTTTTACTTTTATTGTTATAGTGATGAATACTGTTATTTATTACAATTTTTTTTAACCAAGACCCAAAACCTTTTGTGTATTTAAGTGATTCTAATTTTGTAAAGGCTATTAAAAATGAATCTTGCATAATATCTTCAGCATCAAAACTGTTTTTTACAATTCTTAAAGATGCGTTATACATGGCCTTATAATATCTGTTATAAATCTCCAATTGCGCAGATTGGTTGCCAGAAATACAAAGTTGTACTAGTTGATCATTATTTAATTGGGTTGGTTTCAAAAAAAACAAATTGTTATAATAGAGATAGCAGTTTAATGGAATTGTTACAGTTTTTCAAAAAAAAAATCCTACGCTCTAAAAGATTGTAGGATTTAATATTTATTAAAACGATGTTTAATTATTTTTCTGTTGGCTTTTCAGCTTTTTCAATAGAAATTTTTAACTCATCAGTTTTCTTATCTAAGTCTATTTTGATTTTATCACCATCTTGTAAATGTGAAGCTACAATTTCTTCAGCTAAAGCA
>NZ_JABDMV010000009.1 GCF_013001275.1 Flaviramulus sp. | reverse complement strand
TGCTTTATTTAATAATGTTTTGGGTTTAACACCAGGAACAACTGGTGCTACTATTTTAGAAAGAGGAAAAGAACAACTCGCTAATTTATACCCACAGATTGAACAAATTGAAAACGAAAAAGTTTGTAATATCTCGGAAACTGCTAATGGATTTAATATTGAAACTAACAAAAACACTTACAAATCTAAATTAGTCGTGATTGCCGTTGGGTACACTAATTTAATGAGGATTAAAGGATTAGAGCAGTATATTGAACCGCACCCACGAGCAGCCTTTGAAAAAGATCGTATTTGGCTAAAAAACACCGACCATTTAATTGAAAAAAATCTTTATGTTGCTGGTACATTAGCTGGTTGGCGTAGCCAATTTGCAATGGCTTCTGGAAGTGGCGCGCATGTGGCGACCGATATTTTAACGCTTTGGAATGGTGGGAAACATACTAAAGTACATGACAAGATAATTGGTTAAATTACTCCTCGTTTTCACTCAATTTAATCACCTCATCAATCATAATATCCCTTTGGTTATAAACTTCCTCAAAAGCACCAGCACCAAAAAGTTGGTCTGCGAGGGTTGCTTTTATATATTGTTTAACCTCTTCGTGATAGGCCACAAAAGTTACTTTAGAATCGGCGCGTAAATTTAAATAATCTTGAAATGCAAAAACCAAATCGTCGCTAACCTCAAATGTATTTATAAACTCTTCTCTTGATGTTTTATCGTAAAGATGTCTGTCTTTTTCCAATTCTTCAAAAACAAAATTTCCGAAAAATCCACGACGCAATAAAAAAGATAAAGTTTCATTTTGCATGCTATTATCTATAGGCACAAATACATCTGGAATAATACCACCACCGCCATAAACAATTTTACCTTTAGGGGTTGTAAATTTTAAAGAATCATCAACTTGTATTTTTTCTGGGTCTAAAAGTTCTCCTCTATCCATTCTTTCAAAATACTCATCGTAATAATCTTTATTTCCGTTTTTATACGATCGTTGTATAGAGCGACCTGTTGGTGTATAATACCTTGATACTGTTAATCGCACTGCACTACCATCGCCTAAATCCATTTCGCGCTGTACTAACCCTTTTCCGTATGATCGTCGACCAACAATAACACCCTTGTCATTATCTTGTAAAGCACCTGCGACAATTTCACTGGCCGATGCTGAATTTTCATCAATTAATACATAAACTTTGCCTTCTTCAAAATCGCCTTTCTCGGTAGCGTAGCTTTTTTCAATATTCCCTCTCTTGTTTTTTGTAAACAAAATCAGTTTATCATCCTCTAAAAACTCATCCACAATTTGCTCTGCAATTCCTAAAAATCCACCAGGGTTGTTTCGTAAATCCAAAACGATCTCAGTAGCTTCCAAAGCTTCTAATTTTTCCATGCCCGCTTTAAACTCTTTAAAGGTAGATTCGGCAAATCTATTAATCTTTATATATCCTAATTTTTCGGTAAGCATATACGAGGCGTCAACACTTTTTATAGGGATGACACTTCGTTTAACCGTAAAATCTAAAAGATTGGGTTCACCTTTTCTAAACACTTTTAATTTAACTTTAGAGTTTTTTGCACCTTTTAATTTCTTAATAATTTCACCATCTTTTAGTTTGTTTCCAAAAAGGGTGTCGTTATTTGCCATAATAATTCTATCTCCACCTTTTATTCCAGCTTTTGCGCTCGGTCCGTTTTCAATAGCTCTAATGACAGCAATACTATCTTTATAAGTATAAAAGCTAATTCCAATACCCACAAAATCACCTTTCATTTCTTCAGCAACACGAGCCATATCTTCCTTTGGAATGTAAACAGAATGTGGATCAAGATTGTCTAAAATTCCATTAACCGTAACATCAACAATGCTATCGGTGTTAACATCGTCTACATAATCATACTCAATGTAATCTATAAGTCTATTAAGCTTGTCTTTCTTGCTATTTGTAGAAAACAATCTATCGGGTGCATCGGTAAAATCTAATTTCCCACCAATAAGAATTCCCGCTGCTATAGCAACACCTAAAACTAAAGGCAAATATTTTTTTTTATACGGCATTATGCTTTTAAATCGTCTATTTGTTCTAACTCAATTCCTGCTTTTTTTAAAAATCTAAGTCCGGAATCATCTTTATAAGCTAAATTATAAACTACTTTTACTATGCCCGCTTGGTGTATTAATTTACTACACTCTTTACAGGGTGACAGGGTTATGTAAAGCGTAGCTCCTTTTGCAGATTGGGTAGACGATGCCACCTTTAAAATCGCATTGGCTTCGGCATGTAATACATACCATTTGGTGTAACCCGCCTCGTCTTCACAAAAATTCTCAAATCCCGATGGCGTTCCATTATATCCATCAGAAATTATCATTCTATCCTTTACAATTAACGCGCCAACTTGCCTGCGTTTACAGTAAGATAATTTCCCCCATTCTTCAGCAATTCTTAAATAAGCCTTATCGTACTTTAGTTGTTTATTTTTTGGCATTAATTTAATTTCTAATTATGGCGTTACCCTCATTTTATGGTAAAAGTTTCAAAATGAAACTTTATTACAACTCGGGTCAGGCTTTTCGTTGCAATCTTTTGCAAAAAGGCAAAAGGATTTTCACTTCAATCCTTAACGCAAAAACAATATAACGAATATACTTGGTTAGTATTTTAATTACAACGCAAGTTCGTTAAAGTTTTTATAAGATTCTTAAAATAGAATTAGGTTAAAAAGTCACTATTCAAAATCATAGGAATAACAAGTCCAACAACAATAGCTGAAACAACCATTATCCAGTCACGCTTAGAAAATCTAAAAATAGTTTGAGTTATATACCCTAAAAAAAGCACTAGGAACACTATTATTACTTGTGCTATTTCTATGCCTAAGGCAAATTCTATTAATAATATTAGCTTATTATCTGAATCGCCTAATAGCATATGAAATTCGCGCGCAAATCCCAAACCATGAATGAGCCCAAAAAATAAAGTAGACAAAAATAAGACGCCAATTTTTTCTTTTTGAGCACCTTTTCCAGACGTAAACACATTAAAAAGCGCAACAACCAAAATAGTAATAGGAATTAAGAACTCAACAATTTCGGCATTTACTGTTACAATATTAAATGCCGCTAAAACCAGAGATAGCGTGTGCCCTAACGTGAACATAGAAACCAATAAAAACACGCGTTTCCAATTTTTAAAAACATAAGGAATGGTAAGTACTATAAGAAAGAGAATGTGATCGTAGGCATTTATATCAAGCACGTGGTTAATGCCATATTGTACATTAAACCAGAAATTTTCAACCATTTAATTAAATTTTGGGTTATTCAAATATACAATTAATGCGATTTATTTAGTTTGATTGTACTTTTTATCTAATTGAAAAAGCATTTCCTTAGTTATATCATCTAACAGAAATTTATGTTTCCATTTCCAATCTTGTCGAGCGTACGAATCGTTTATGCTTTTAGGCCAACTATTAGCAATTTCCTGTCTGTAGTCGGGTTTATATTCAATATTAAAATCTGGAATGTGTTTTTTGATTGAATCTGCCACTTCTTTTGGGGTAAAACTTATCGCAGCTAAATTATATGAAGACCTAATTTTTATAGAACTTGCTTTAGCTTTCATGATATCAACAGTAGCTTTTATTGCATCATCCATAAACATCATTGGCAATTCTGTATCTGCCTTCAAAAAACATTCATACGATTTGTTTTTTATGGCTTCATGGTAAATTTCAACCGCATAATCTGTAGTGCCGCCACCTGGTAATGTTTTCCAACTTATTATTCCGGGGTAACGAATACTTCTCACATCAACATCATATTTATTATAGTAATACTCACACCAACGCTCACCAACTTGTTTGGTAATCCCATAAACCGTTGAAGGTTCCATAATAGTATATTGAGGTGTGTATTCTTTCGGAGTAGTCGAACCATACACAGCAATACTAGATGGCCAAAATACTTTTTTTATAAACTTTGCACGTGCTAAATTTAAAACGTGAAATAAAGAAGTCATGTTTAAATCCCAGGCTTTCATAGGGTATTTTTCACCTGTAGCGCTTAACATTGCTGCCATTAAATATATGGTGTCAATCTTATACTTTTCAACACAAACCATAACGCTGGCATAGTCTTGAGCATCAACTATTTCAAAAATGCCGGAATTCACAATATTCTCATTGCTATAACTAATATCGCTGGCTATAACATTTTCTTCACCATAAATACGTCGTAACTTAAATGTTAATTCCGAACCTATTTGACCACAAGCACCAATAATTAATATTTTTTCACTCATTTAATTCCTTCATTATATGAATTTGTCAAAAATAATAAGTTTTAATTGATAATATCATATTTTAAAAACTAATTATTCTTCTTTTTGATTTTCAGCTAAATCAATAATAAATCAAGTATTACATATATCTTTGTTACAACATATATTCTAAATTAATTTCTATGCGTAGTATAATTTCAAGTGCATTAATTATAATAATTCTTTTGGTCTCTTGCAAGAATAACGAAGAAAGTAATGTGCCTAACGTTATTGAAAATCAGCAAGTTCAAGACATAAATGTAGAAGACATTTCAAATCTAAAATATGTTGACTACGTGTTAGATTTTAAAACTGAAGAGGCTATAAAAGATTGGCAAGAATATTATGAGTTGCAAAGCGTAATAAACGAAGTAATAAAATCTGATTTAAGTTTTTTTAATGATAACGAAGAAAATATAAATATACTCATATCAAAATTAAAAGAGAATATTCCTGCAGAAGTAAAATCTGATGGGATTTTAGCTAGATTATTGGTTTTAGAAACTAAGCTTTTAAAGCTTCAAAGCCTGTCTAATTTATCCACTACAACAAAAGAAGAACTATTAACCATAATAAAAGAGTTTTTTGTTTCTTTTTCTAATGTAAATTTTCAAATGAATAAAAAAATTGAATTTGATAATCGAGCTATTGAAAAACCTTAAATACAAAAAGTTTTAATTAAAAAAGGCTGACTTATAATAAAGTCAGCCTTTTTTATAAATATAATATTTCTTTTAAAATGTAATATTTACAAAAGGTATTACAGCACTTGTGTAAACACTTTCGTTTTCATCAAACAGCATATTATACTTGGCACCAACTGATATTTTTCTAGTAATATTTAATCCTGCTCCTACAAATAAAGCTGTGTCCCAATAACTGTTTTTAGTTTCAGGAGCCGTTACTGTTTCTTCCGTTTTTGTAGAAACGTTTAATTCTACAAATTCCAACAACATGGATATTTTTTGAATTGGATTATAAGTTGTTATAAGATTTCCCCCAAAAGTAGTTGTGTTTTGAAGGTTTTTAATTGCGGAATAACTTCCTTGTATTCCTGCTCCAAATGATATCTTATCACTCACTTTATATGAAAGGTTGGGAGATAAACTAATGTTTGTTGCACCAACAAAATTTAAACCAAATCCGCATCCTATTTTAAGTCGTTTCTCTTCTTTTATTATACTGTCTGCTGCTACCGTAATGGTATTTTGTGAATAAACATTTGTGGTTAATGCTAATGTTCCGATTACTAAAAATGTTCTTAAAAATATCTTTTTCAATTTCATATCTGTTTTTTTAAATGGATTAAATACTATAATTAATTTTTGGGTTGTTGTGTTTGGTTGAGCAACACTTGTTTTTGTCTTAATAGTTCGGTTTTAGTTAACTGAATAATGTTAAAATTTGGTGCTGTTTTTAGCGCTGCATCGATAATGTCAACTGCGGCATCAATATTAGCTTTTTTATCTTTATTATAAATATTTAGCGCATTTAAGTACATAAAAGCTGTTTTTAAAGGTACTTCGTAAGGCGTTTGAGATTCATAAAATGCCTTTTTCATATCACTTTTAGAATTTTCAAGTCCATATTTAATATGTTTTTCCGCTTCCGTCAAATTTTGAGTTTGTAAATTTAGTTCAGCCAATTCATAGGCTACAAATACATCTGGTTCTCTTTTAAACATTTCTTCAAAAAACCCAATTGCCAACTTAGGTTGTTTCACTGCTTTTAACGAAATCGCCTTAACTTCAATAGCTATTTCAGAGTCGGTGGCAACTTTTTCAATACCTATGGTATTAAGGGCTTGTATATACTGTCCTTCACTCATATATATATAAGCTAAAGTATCTATTCGTGCTTGAGAAGGCTCCAATACATTCAAATGAGTCATCCCATTTATAATTCCCTGAACATCTCCCTGGTCTTTCATTTGCTTATAATAAGCTTCAAAATGTTTTATTAAGTCTGAGTTAGATTGCGCACTTAACATAAAACTACTTATAACAAGAACCAATCCTAGTAATTTTTTCATTTTTAATAGTATATTTTTTCGTGGGCCAAAACTATAAAAAAATAGCTTTTAATTACTTAAAAGTTTAGTAATTATTTCATAATCTACTCTTTATGTTATATTGTTTGGAAAAATCATAAGAATTTTAAGATAATTATATGCTGAATTTTAACCGCAGAAAAAATCATTTTTAGGAAAATTAAAATTAATTGAGTATATTTAAGATTACTAAATTTTTAATTATGGGAATAAAAAGTTTTCAAGGAGCGAGAAGACAGCAGTCTAATGCCACGGATAATACACCACTAAAAGTTAGTGATTACATGACTACGAATTTGATTACGTTTACACCCGATCAAACAATTGAAAGCGTTATGCAGTCACTAATTAAAAATAGAATATCTGGTGGACCTGTTGTAAATGATAAAAACGAATTAATCGGTATCATATCTGAAGGCGATTGCATAAAACAAATTAGCGAAAGCAGATATTATAATATGCCTATGCAAGATAAAACCATTGAAAAGCACATGGCTATGAATGTTGAAACTATTGATGGCAATATGAATATTTTTGATGCCGCTACAAAGTTTTTAGAAGCTAAACGTCGTCGTTTTCCTATTGTTGAAAAGGGCAAATTAGTGGGGCAAATAAGTCAGAAAGATGTACTAAAAGCAGCCATGCAATTAAAAGGGCAAAACTGGAAATAAAGAAAACTAATTTATTAATAAATTTAAGAGCTTTTAATTTAAAATTAGAAGCTTTTTTTTGCAATATACTTTACTGTAAATACCGTTAACTTTCTCGTTTAACCAAAGCATAATAGTCGCCCTCTAACGGCAAATATCCTTGGTCGTATACAAAGTAATAAATGGTGCCCGCTTTTGTGGTATAAATACTAGTAAAATAATTAAAATCGAAGCCCGCTTCAATTAATTTAGCTCGCGAAGTTTTTGTTTTTTGTTGTGGGTTTAGCGTTTCTAAAATTCTATAATTTTTACGAAGTCTGTTATTTGTATTTCGTATTAAGTTCTTACTATCTTTATTCACACGATTATTATGCGCATTTCTGCAACCATCACTACAGAATTTTTTATCTATCCTGCCTATAATTTTATCGCCACATTCTAAACATTGTTTTTGCATTTGCTATTTATTTAAAATTGGCAAATACTTTTGCCAAGGTCCAACTTCATTTTTATATTGTTTTGCCATGATTCTAGAAATTTGTGCTATGTGATTTAAATCATGAACCACCCAAGTAGCTAGTAAATCCTTTAATGTAACAACACCTAATTCTGGATGTTCTCCTTCTAATGGGAAAGCTTCTTCTGTTAGTTGTAATTCTTTAAGTTTTTTCAAATTTTTAGCACGTAGTTCTGAAAATTCTAATAATAGATTTTTAAGTGATTTTCCTTTAGAAATCTCGAACTGTGCAAATCGATCAAACGAGTCAAACTTTTTAATTTCAGAGTTACTTAATATTATGTTTGTGCGTTTAATCCAATCTGTTTTTTCGCCATGAATTAAATGCCCTAAAACATCAAAAACACTCCAAGTATTTTCACCTTCATTAGATAAAACCCACTCATCTGATAAATTTGATAACATCGTATACAATGTGCTTGGAGTTTGCTCTAACACCTCCAGTGCCTTGTGTATATTATAATCCATAGGGTAAATATAATAAAATTTATCCGTTTACAAACGACTACAAATAATTACAAACGAATTTAATTAAGTAATAACCGAATAACATTTTGATGCTGACTGATATTTGCAGTGTCGAAACATAAGAACTCGATAGTATTAACTGTTTAACGAATAAATTTAAAATTATGAACACACTTAGAAACAAAGTACAGTTGATTGGTAACTTAGGAAACGATCCAGAAATCATCAATCTAGAATCAGGTAAAACATTAGCTAAATTTAATATTGCAACTAATGAAAGCTACACCAATAATAAAGGTGAAAAAATTACCGACACGCAATGGCATAATGTGGTTGCTTGGGGTAAAACAGCTCAAATTATAGAAAAGTATGTAACAAAAGGAAAAGAAGTTGCGATTGAAGGCAAACTAACTTCAAGAAGTTATGATGATAAAGAAGGAAACAAACGCTATATAACTGAGGTTGTTTGTAGCGAACTACTTATGCTTGGTAAATAATCAAATTTAAAAAAAGGGGCGATTTTAAAATCGCCCCTTTTTTATTTAGTACATTTTTACTTGTCTTTTAAGATTAGAAAAAATCTATTTAACATCCTTTTTTTTTAATTATTCTCAATTAGAATTCATTAATTAAAAAATATTAATAAATCTTCAATTAGGGTGCTAACATTAATGATAGCTTCACTACATTTATAGTTAATTTTCAATAGTAAAAAAAACATGTCTGTAGAGCCAAAACTAACCCGATTTAAGCAAAATGTATTGTCAAAATACCAGATATACAATAGTATATTTATGACACTTCCTTTTGATGCTATTACCAAAACGGGTGTATTACTTCCATTATTTCATGAAACTTGTAAAAAGGGATTTGAAAAAGGCGACGACCCAACAACTATAGTAGATACATTTTTTAAAAAATACCAAGCACGCCGTACAAAAGAAAGTCAAATAAACTTGATGTTTAGGTTTATTCAATATATTGAAAGACAAGTTGTGTTATTTGATGCTGTTGAAGATGCTGCATTCCCAATTGTAAACAATATGGAAGGTATTGGTACTCTAAGGAATCTTAAAGAGTCAGCAAACTCAGAAAATAAATTAGAGAATTTAAAAAATTATCTTGAAGAGTTTAAAGTGCGTATTGTGTTAACCGCGCACCCAACTCAATTTTATCCAGGTTCCGTTTTAGGTATCATTACAGATTTAACCGAAGCTATTAAAGAAAACAACCTTTCTGAAATTCATAATTTATTTGGGCAACTAGGTAAAACCCCATTTTTCAAACATGCCAAACCAACACCTTACGATGAAGCCATAAGTTTAATTTGGTATCTAGAAAATGTGTTTTACAAATCGTTTGGCGAAATTTATAATTACATCCAGCAAAACATTTATGATGACGGCAAAAAACATAATGAAATAATAAATATTGGTTTTTGGCCAGGTGGAGATAGAGATGGAAATCCGTTTGTAAAGCCCGACACGACATTAAAAGTTGCTAGGAAACTTAAACAATCTATACTAAAAAAATATTATAGAGATCTAAAAAATTTAAGACGTAAGCTAACTTTTAGAGGTGTTGAAGATCGCATTGTAAGATTGGAAACACTATTATATAATTATAGTTTAAATTTAAATCCAGACTATGAAATTTCGTCCAACGACCTAATAAAAGAGTTGCTAAGTATTCGAAATCTGATTGTTGATGAGCATCAATCTTTATATGTTAGTGAAATAAATAACTTGATTAATAGAATTCATTTATTTAGATATTATTTCGCAACCCTGGATATAAGACAAGATAGTAGAATTCATCATACCGTTTTCACAACGGTAATTGATCATTTAATTAAAACAGGTAACTCTTCTTTTCCGGATAATTATCATGATTTATCTGAAGCTGAACAAATTAAAATATTGGCGACTGCTAATGATGATATTGTTGACTCAGAAAAGTTTAAAGATGAAATGGTTCGAAATACCTTAAAAACCATTTCGATTATAAAAGAAATTCAAAAAAGCAATGGCGAACGAGGTGCAAACAGGTATATTATTAGCAATAATCAAACAGCATTAAATGTTATGCAGTTGTTTGCAATGCTTAAAATGGTAGCGTTTAAAGATAAATTAACAGTTGATATAGCGCCATTATTTGAAACTATTCCTGATTTAGAAAATGCTCCGGGTGTTATGGAACAACTATACACAAACCCAGAATATATGGCGCATTTAAGATCTCGAGGAAGCAAACAAACCATTATGTTAGGTTTCTCTGACGGAACAAAAGATGGTGGGTATTTAATGGCAAACTGGGGTATATATAAAGCGAAAGAACTCCTTACTGAAATGTCTAGAAAATACGATATTACTGCCATATTTTTTGATGGTCGTGGAGGACCACCAGCGCGTGGTGGTGGAAAAACACACCAATTCTACTCTTCACTAGGACCAAATATTGAAGATAATGAAGTGCAACTTACTATTCAAGGACAAACTATTAGTTCCAATTTTGGAACCTTAGATTCATCTCAATTCAACTTAGAACAATTAATAAGTTCTGGTATAAAAAATAGAATAGATGGTGATAAAAACAACTTATCTGAAAACGACAGAGCGGTGATGACTAATTTAGCTGAAACTAGCTATCAAACATACAAGGACTTTAAAAGTCACCCCATGTTTATTCCATATTTAGAACGCATGAGTACTTTAAAATACTATGCTAAAACTAACATTGGAAGTAGACCATCAAAAAGAGGTAATTCAGATAAATTGGTGTTTACTGATTTAAGAGCAATTCCTTTTGTAGGTTCTTGGAGCCAATTAAAACAAAATGTTCCCGGTTTTTATGGTGTTGGTACTGCTTTAAAACAATACGAAGATAAAGGAGAATTTGATAAGGTAGAACAACTTTACAAAAACTCTAAATTCTTTAAAACGTTGCTAGAAAACAGTATGATGTCATTAACAAAATCATTTTTCGATTTAACAAAATACATGTCCAAAGATGCAGAATTTGGTGCTTTTTGGAATATTATCCACGATGAATATCTTACAACTAAAAGATTACTTTTAAAGCTGACAGGTTATAAAGAGTTGATGGAAAATGAGCCGTCTGGGAAAGCATCAATTGAAGTTAGAGAATCTATAGTACTGCCATTATTGACTATCCAGCAGTACGCACTTAAAAAAATTCAAGAGCTAGAAAAAGCTGATGTTAGAGACGAAGAACAAATTAAGATATTTGAAAAAATAGTAACACGTTCTTTATTTGGTAATATAAATGCGAGTAGAAATTCTGCATAAAATTTAGTTCAAATTTGAAATACAAAATGCCCGTATTTACATTAATGTAAATACGGGCATTTTTCTATTATAATAAATAAACAAAAAAAGGATGCCTTACTTTAAAAGTAAGACATCCCTTTTAACACTAACTAATATTTTTAATGCTCGTTCAACCTAAAATCAGGATAAGCATCCATTCCATGTTCATGAGAATCTAGTCCTTCTAATTCTTCTCTTTCAGAAACTCTAATTCCTATAGTTTTCTTTAATACAAAGAATATTAGGAAAGATGTTACTATACAAAAAACAGCATAGCATAATACACCTGTTAATTGAGCCATAAATGTATGCTCAGGATTTGTTGAAAAAATTCCAACTGCAAGTGTTCCCCAAATACCACAAATCAAGTGTACCGCAATTGCACCAACAGGATCATCTAATCTGATTCTATCAATAAAACTAACAGCAAATACTATTAAAGCTCCTGCAATGGCTCCAATTAATATGGCGCTTTCTGGAGTCATCACATCTGCTCCAGCAGTAATACCTACCAATCCTCCTAGTATTCCATTTAAAAACATGGTTAAATCTAGGTTTTTATACATAAGGGTTGATGTAATCATAGCAACAACACCACCTGCGGCTGCGGCTAAACACGTAGTTACTAAAGTAAGTGATGTTAATTCTGGATCAGCAGAAAGTACAGAACCACCATTAAATCCAAACCATCCTAACCAAAGTATTAATACCCCGGCAGTTGCTAACGGTATACTATGTCCTGGAATAGCTTGTGGCTTTCCATTTTTAAATTTACCAATACGTGATCCTAATAACCAAACTGCTACTAATGCAGCCCAACCTCCTACAGAGTGTACTAAAGTAGATCCTGCAAAATCATAAAATCCTAATTCATCTAAAAATCCACCACCCCATTTCCATGAGCCAGCTATTGGATAAACCAATCCTACATAAATAACTGTAAAAATCATAAATGCTCCTATTTTCATACGTTCAGCTACGGCTCCAGAAACAATTGTTGCTGCGGTTGCGGCAAACATAGCTTGAAATAAGAAATCTGTCCACCAAGTATAACCACCGTCGGCATACTCAGGAGTCATACCATTCTCAGGAGGAGAAATACCAGGAACAATAGATCCAATATATCCATTAAACTCTCCTGGGTACATAAGATTAAATCCTACTAAATAGTACAATAGCAGACCAACCGTAATAATGAAAATGTTTTTAAATAGTATGTTAATTGTATTTTTTTGTCTTGTTAACCCTATTTCTAAAAATGCAAATCCTGTGTGCATAAAGAAAACGAGTGCTGTACAGATCATCATCCATACATTATTTGTTGTAAGTAATTCCATTTAATATATTCTTTAATGATTATTATTTTAAGGTATTCCCACCTTTTTCTCCTGTTCGTATTCTGTAACATTCAAGTACATCGGAAACAAATATTTTACCGTCTCCTACGTCACCTGTTCCGGCAGCTTTAATTATAGTTTGTATAGTTTTTTCTGCAAAATCATCGTTAACTACGATTGATAAATACCTGCGTTGTATATCGCTAGTACTATAAGTTACACCTCTATAAACGTGTCCTTCTTTTTCATTCCCTAATCCGGTAACATCCCAATAAGAGAAAAAGTTTACACCTACATCGTGTAGCGCCTCTTTAACAACACTATACTTTGATTTTCTAATAATTGCTTCAATTTTTTTCATATTATCTATGTTTTTATTGATTATTTTATTTTATAACAACCATTCCTAAATCTAAATTTAGGAATGGTTGTTAATTTTTTTGTTAGAATGTTACTATTGCAGCTAAAGTAAATGCAGCTAAGCTATCAGTAGGAACTCCATCACTATCAATGATATTTCCATAAATCCCACCATCAGCATTAGTTAAAGCATCTAATCTAACTTCTGGCTTGATAATTAAGTTGTCTACAGTATAGCTTCCTGTTAAAGTCGTAGCGAATACAGATGGTAAATCGTCACCATCTCCGTGAAGAGAGAAATACTCACCTCTTAAACCAATCGAAAAGCTATCAGAAGTTGCTAACTGAGGATATAAAGCGGCTCCATAAAAACCAGAACCGTCATTATCATTGTATGCAGCATTGATGCCTAAGAAGAAATCATCAGATAAATCAAAACCACCAGTATAGTCGATTTCAAAACCTAACCCTCCTGCATTTCCACTATCATAGTACAAGTTAAGGAATTGACCTGAATAACCTAATTGAGCTCCAAGTGCATATTCACCAGATGTAGATATATCATTAGTATCCCATGGATTTGTAATAGCTAACATTAAGCTAAAATCATCTCCTAAATCAAAGTCAGCTTTTAACCCAACATGAGAAAAAGGACCGCTTGAAAATAAATAAGAGCAACTGTAATTAAAATTTGCGGCTGGAGCAATAACTTCGTACCCTAAAAACGTATTAAAACGTCCCATTGTTAAAGTAGTCCCTTCAGACACGTTCCAGTATACATATGCTTGATTTACTATACCATCAACAATATCGGTGTTAAAAGTGGCACCAGCACCTCTTGGTCCAGTAACTAAGTCAAGAACTGCACCTACGTTTTCTCCTTCGTAGCTAGCTATAATGTTACCCATACCTACGGCAAAACCAGATTTTCCTGCAAAAGCAGTTCCGAAAGTTGCGCTTTCATTATCAGGAGCCGTTAAATAAGTTTGATAGTAAGCATCTACGCTACCACTAACACTAAATTTTTTTTCTGTTGCTTCTTCTTGTGCAAACAAAACTGTTGCCATAAAAAGCATTGAAAGTGTAATAATTTTTTTCATAATTGTTTTCATTTAATAAGTTATTAATTCTTAGATCTAATTATTGATTAGTTTTTAGTTATGATTTTTAGACCTAATTTTCCTTAAGAACGGCGCTAAACTATGTGAAAATATTTTAACCCCTATAAAAAATGGGGTCCATTAGTGTACTTTTATCAATATTTTAATTTTTACCCTATTTTTTTATAGGTATATCTTTTATTTTTACATTTTTTGATATTTTAATAATGATACATTATGCGTTTTTGTCAGTATTTTCGAATAATCAGTGGTATTATTTAAATAAATCATATTTTTTATTCACATTAATTATTATACCGGCAATTTCACTACATATTACGGATTGAGTATTTATTAAAATATGTGTTTAATATTAGCATATAATTATTTTTATCTTTACTTCTCTTCTAAAATCGAAATAATGAATTACCCACTATTGTAATTCGAGACCTAGTGCATATCTTTACTTTTCAACTCAAATTTTTAATCCAAAAAATTGTTGATTATGCTGAAGAAACAAGGACTATATAATCCAGAATTTGAACACGAAAATTGCGGTGCAGGTTTTATTTGCAACCTTAAAGGAGAAAAAACAAATCAAATCATTCATGACGCTTTAGAAATTCTTGTAAAATTAGAGCACCGTGGTGGTGTTAGTGCCGATGGAAAAACAGGTGATGGTGCTGGTTTATTGATTGATATCCCTCATGATTATTTTAAAAGGGTTTGTGATTTTAATCTTCCAGCAGAAAGAGAGTATGCCGTAGGGATGGTATTTCTACCAAAAATTGAAAACCAATATCAATTTTGTAAAACAACATTCGAGGATGAAATAAAAGCTCAGGGCCTTGTGGTTTTAGGCTGGAGAAAAGTACCTGTTGATTCTTCTCAACTAGGTGAAATTGCTAAAGCATCAGAGCCAATAATTGAGCAACTTTTTATAGGTAAAACTGAGAAAATAGACGAAGCAAAATTTAAAGCTAAATTATTTGCTGCACGTAAAATAACAGAGCACGCTATAAGAAAGTCAAAAATATCTGAAAGCGGTTATTTTTATGTTCCCAGTTTATCGACAACCACCTTAATCTATAAAGGCATTATAATGCCTGAAGATATCGGTCCGTATTATACCGATTTACAGCAAATAGATTTAGTAACTCGACTGGCATTAGTGCATCAGCGTTTTTCAACTAATACGATGCCTACTTGGGAGTTAGCTCAACCATTTCGTTTTATGTGTCAAAATGGTGAGATTAACACCTTACGTGGTAATGTAAGTAGAATGCGTGTTCGAGAAGAAATAATGAAAAGCGATGTTTTCGGACCTCAAATTGATAAATTATTTCCCATAATACTTCCAGGGAAATCAGATTCTGCTTCCATGGATATGGTTGTAGAATTATTAACACATTCAGGGCGTTCATTGCCCGAAATTATGATGATGATGATTCCTGAAGCATGGGAAAAACACAAAACCATGTCTGAAGAGCGTAAGGCGTTTTATGAGTATAACGCTTGTATAATGGAGCCTTGGGATGGCCCTGCATCTGTACCATTTACAGATGGTGATTACATTGGTGCTTTATTAGATAGAAATGGATTAAGACCGTCGCGATATACCATTACCAAAAGTGGAAAACTAATCATGTCCTCAGAAATTGGAGTAGTAGATATTGCCCCAGAAGATGTTGAACGACATGGTCGTTTAGAACCTGGAAAAATGTTTTTGGTAGACATGAATAAAGGGCGCATAATTCAAGATGAAGAAATTAAAAGTAAAATAGTTTTAGAAAGACCCTATAAAAAGTGGTTAGATAAAACTAGACTACATTTAAAAGATGTGCCTTATACAAGTAAAACTTGCCCAATAGAAACAATTGATATAAAAACAAGGCAGCGTTTATTTAATTATACGTTTGAAGATATTCAAGAGGTTATAACACCAATGGCTATTGTTGGTAAAGAAGCCTTAGGTTCTATGGGAATTGATACTCCTTTAGCCGTTTTATCTGATAGACCACAGCTTATATCAAACTACTTTAAACAATTATTTGCTCAAGTTACTAACCCGCCACTAGATGGAATTCGTGAAGAAATAGTAACTGATATTAGTTTAAACCTTGGGAAAGACCGAAATATTTTTAGCATTACAGAAAGACAATGTAGAAAATTAAGAATACAAAACCCTGTAATTTCTAATGACGATTTAGAAAAAATAAGAACCATCGATATTGATGGATTTAAAGCTGAAACTGTTCAGATATTATACCCAAAATCTCAAGGATTAAATGGACTTGAAGATGCTTTAGAAGATATAATAGTTCAGATTACAAAGGCATTGGAGCGAGGAACAAACATCATTATTCTTTCAGATAGAGGTGTGAATAAAGATTTTGCACCAATTCCTGCTTTATTAGCTTGTTCTTATGTAAATCATCAAATGAACCGTCTGCGTAAGCGTTCTTATTTCGATATTATTATTGAATCTGCAGAACCTCGGGAACCTCATCACTTCGCAACTTTATTTGGTTATGGCGCTAGTGCAATAAATCCATATATGGTAAATGAAATTATCAGAATGCAAGTTAAAGAAGGCTTCATAACTGGTATGAACGAGCAAAAAGCAGTTGATAATTTTAATAAAGCTATTGGGAAAGGTATTTTAAAAATTATGAATAAGATTGGAATCTCTACATTACATTCTTATAGAGGTTCTCAAATTTTTGAAATTGTTGGTTTCAACTCCCAATTTGTTGAAAAATACTTCCCTTATACCGCTTCAAGAATTGAAGGTATTGGCTTGTATGAAATTGAAAAAGAAATTAATGAGCGCTATAAACAAGCTTATCCAGATAATGCTATAGATACGCGTTTAGGCTTAAGCTTAAATATTGGTGGTGATTACAGATGGCGACGAAATGGTGAAAGACACTTGTTCAACCCAACAACTGTTGCAAAATTGCAACAGGCTGTTAGATTGAGTGATCAAGCCAGTTATGATGTATATGCAAAAGCTATAAATGAGCAAGCTGAAAATTTAATGACTATTCGTGGTTTATTTGAATTTGATAATTTAGATCCTATCCCTTTAGATGAGGTTGAACCTTGGACAGAAATTGTAAAACGCTTCAAGACAGGAGCAATGTCTTACGGATCAATCTCTCGTGAAGCTCATGAAAATTTGGCGATAGCTATGAATCGTATTGGTGGAAAGTCCAATTCTGGTGAAGGTGGAGAAGACAGAAAACGTTTTCATCCTGATGTGAATGGCGATAGCAGAAATTCAGCTATAAAGCAAGTAGCATCTGGTCGTTTTGGTGTCACTTCTCACTATTTAACAAATTCCAGAGAGATTCAAATAAAAATGGCACAAGGTGCAAAACCTGGTGAAGGTGGACAACTTCCTGGAGAGAAAGTATATCCTTGGATTGCCGCCGTTCGTAACTCTACACCATTTGTGGGATTAATTTCTCCGCCACCACATCACGATATTTATTCTATTGAAGATTTAGCACAATTAATTTTCGATTTAAAAAATGCGAATAGAGAAGCAAGAATAAATGTAAAATTAGTTTCGGAAGTTGGTGTTGGTACAATTGCTGCTGGGGTTGCAAAAGCAAAAGCCGATGTGGTACTTATCTCAGGATATGATGGTGGCACCGGAGCATCTCCTCTTACGTCATTAAAACATGCAGGCTTGCCATGGGAACTTGGATTAGCTGAAGCACAACAAACATTAGTTTTAAATAACTTAAGAAGTAGAATTGTTGTTGAATGTGACGGACAATTAAAAACAGGGCGTGATGTTGCAATTGCTGCTCTATTAGGTGCTGAAGAATTCGGATTTGCTACGGCTCCTTTAGTCGCTTCAGGTTGTATAATGATGCGTAAATGCCATTTAAACACATGCCCAGTAGGTATAGCGACTCAAGATAAAGAATTACGTAAAAACTTTAAAGGAACGCCAGAACATGTTATTAATTTCTTCTATTATATAGCTGAAGAATTAAGAGGAATAATGGCACAGTTAGGGTTTAGAACTTTGGGTGAAATGGTCGGGCAAACACATAAAATAAATGCCAACAAAGCGATTAAACATTACAAAGCTAAAGGCTTGGACCTATCTAGTATTTTATATCGACCTGTTGCTTACAGACAAATGATTGTGAAAAATACCGAGCAGCAGGATCATAATTTAGATAATGTTTTAGATTTTACGATTCTCAAAGATTCTCATCGCGCTTTATACAGAAAAGAAAAAATGACTTTGCAATATCCAATACGAAATACAAATCGTACGGTTGGAGCTATAGTAAGTAATGAAATTTCTAAAATTTATGGTCATTTAGGTTTACCAGAAGATACTTTAAATATCAATTTCAGTGGATCCGCCGGTCAAAGTTTTGGAGCATTTGGAGCTCATGGTTTAACATTTACACTCGAAGGAAACACAAATGATTATTTAGGTAAAGGACTATCTGGAGCAAAATTAATTGTAAAAAAACCCGAAAAAGCAGATTTTATTGCTGAGGAAAACATCATAGTTGGTAATGTTTGTCTTTTCGGAGCTGTAGAAGGTGAGGCTTTTATAAATGGTATTGCCGGCGAACGATTTGCAGTAAGAAACTCTGGAGCCATTACAGTGGTAGAAGGTGTTGGCGATCATTGCTGTGAATATATGACAGGAGGAAAAGTAGTTGTTCTTGGTAAAACAGGAAGAAACTTTGCAGCAGGAATGAGCGGAGGTATTGCTTATGTTTACGACCCAGAAAACAAATTTGTTAATGGTTTATGCAATACAGAAACAATAGAATTTGAAGATATTTTATCGGAAGATGCTGCCGAATTAAAAGGCTTAATTCAAAGGCATGTTCATTATACAAATAGTAATCGAGGTAAAGAACTTTTAGATAACTGGGAATCAAGTTTAAGTAATTTTATAAAAGTTATGCCAACAGAATACAAACGAGCGTTGGAACGATTAGAAAATGAAGAACCAATGGTAGAAGAACTAACAATAGCATAGTGTCATGGGAAAAGTAACAGGATTTAAAGAATTTGAAAGACAAGATGAAGCTTATAAACCCGTTCAAGAACGAGTTAAAAATTATAAAGAGTTTACTGTACCTTTAAAAGACAAAGAAATAACCAAACAAGGGTCGCGGTGTATGGATTGTGGTATACCATTTTGCCATAGTGGTTGCCCTCTTGGTAATTTAATACCAGATTTTAACCACATGGTACACCAAGGTGAATGGCAAAAAGCTTCTTGGATTCTGCACTCAACTAATAATTTTCCAGAATTTACAGGTCGTTTATGTCCTGCTCCTTGCGAAAAATCTTGTGTTTTAGGGATTATTGAAGACCCAGTTTCTATAGAAAATATAGAAAAAAGCATTGTAGAGCGCGCTTTTAAAGAAGGCTGGATAAAACCGCAACCACCAAAAATTAGAACAGGAAAAACGATTGTTGTTGTAGGTTCTGGTCCTGCTGGATTAGCTGCAGCACAACAACTTAATAGAGCAGGCCATACTGTAACCGTTTTTGAAAGAGATGATGAAATTGGTGGGTTATTGCGTTATGGTATTCCGAATTTTAAAATGGAAAAGGAAATTATTGATCGCCGTTTAGCCATTTTAGAAGCAGAAGGCATCAAATTTGAAACTAACGTTAATGTTGGTGTTAATTATGATGTGAAAAAGCTAAAAGCTTTTGATGCTGTTGTTCTTTGTGGTGGTGCCACAGAAAAACGTAGTTTGCCTACCCCGGGAATCGATGCTGATGGAGTTGTGCAAGCAATGGATTTTTTAACACAACAAACTAAGGTGTTATTTGGTAAAAAAGTTGAAAATCAAGTATTGGCAACTGATAAACACGTAGTAGTTATTGGTGGCGGAGATACAGGTTCAGATTGCGTTGGTACATCAAATCGTCATGGCGCTAAATCTGTAGTGAATTTTGAAATTATGCCAAAACCTCCAGGACATCGTTCACCAACAACACCTTGGCCTTTTTGGCCATTGCAGCTTAAAACGTCTTCATCTCACGAAGAAGGAGTTGAACGTAATTGGTTAATAAATACGAAAGAATTTATAACTGATAAAAACAATAAATTAACAGGTCTAAAAACGGTAAATGTTGAATGGAAAATGGTTCCAGGACAAAGACCAGAGCTTATTGAAATTGAAGGCACTGAAAAAACTTGGCCCTGTGATTTAGCTTTACTAGCACTTGGTTTTACAGGTCCTGAAAGCACTATAGCTGATAAATTAGGATTAGAAAAAGATGCGAGGTCTAATTACAAAGCAGAATACGGTAAATACCAAACAAATATTCCAAATGTTTTTGCAGCAGGAGATATGCGTCGAGGACAGTCCTTAATCGTTTGGGCTATTTCTGAAGGCCGAGAAGCAGCACGACAAGTAGATATTTATTTAATGGGTAAATCAGATTTGCCATCTAAAGATGTAGCTGGGGATTTAGTAGCTATGTAAATTCTGTTAAATAGTATTTAGTGTATATAAAAAAATGTGAACTTTTTAGTTCGCATTTTTTTATGCATTTTGATAAAACTCTTCGGCTTTCTCAACCATGTTTTTACTTCCACAAATAAATGGTACCCGCTCATGTAATTCGGTGGGCTCAATATCCATAATCCTAGTTAAACCATCACTTGCCTTCCCATTAGCCTGTTCTGCTAAGTAAGCCATAGGATTACATTCATAAAGTAAACGCAATTTACCTCTTGGATTTTTTGAGCTTTGCGGATACAAATAAATTCCGCCTTTTATCATATTTCTGTGAAAATCGGACACTAAAGACCCTATGTACCTTGAGGTATATGGTCTATCCTCTTCTTCTTTTTGGCAATATTTAATATAATTTTTTATTCCTTGAGGAAAGTGAATATAATTACCTTCATTTACTGAATAAATAGTACCATCTACTGGAAACTGCATGTTAGGATGTGATAGGTAAAACGAGCCTATTGCTGGGTTTAATGTAAAGCCATTAACGCCATCTCCTGTTGTATAAACTAACATGGTTGATGTGCCATAAACAACATATCCGGCAGCAACTTGTTTATTCCCTTTTTGTAAAAAATCTTTTAATGTTACAGGAGTTCCAACTGGTGTTACTCGCCTGTAAATTGAAAATATTGTTCCAACTGATACATTTACATCAATATTTGACGAGCCATCCAATGGATCAATTAAAACAATATATTTATTCTGATGGTTTTCATCTTGACTATTAATAGAAATGAAATGATCCTCTTCTTCACTTGCAATCCCACAAACAATATTTCTATTCGTTAAAGTTTGTATGAACTTTTCATTTGCATAAACATCCAATTTTTGCTGATCTTCTCCTTGAATATTAGTATCACCAGCTGCACCAATAATATCAACTAAACCTGCTTTATTAACTTCGTGGTTCACAACTTTAGCGGCTAATCGAATAGAATTTATTAGGCTTGATAATTCACCTGAGGAATATTTAAACGATGATTGATTTTCAATAATAAATTCTCCTAAAGTTTGCTTTTTATGAGCCATAAATAAATTGGATTTGTTTGTGCAAATATCTGCAAATTTTTAACCAACTACAACGTTTTCGAAAAAGATTAATACCACTAAATAATGAACTTTAAACTATATTTGAAAATATTATTCAATTATGGACTATATAATACGAGAGGCATTAAAAACTGATATGCCACAAGTGCTGAAATTAATAAAAGAACTGGCGATTTTTGAGAAAGAAGGGGATGCTGTGGAAGTTACCATTGAAGATTTAATAAATGATGGATTTGGCACCCATCCAGCTTTTCATTGTTTTGTGGCAGAAGTTAATTCTAAAATTGAAGGGATTGCTTTAATTTACAACAGATACTCCACATGGAAAGGTAAAATATTACACCTCGAAGACTTAATAGTTAGTCAATCAATGAGAGGTTCTGGTTTAGGAACAGCACTATTAGATGAAGTTGTTAAATATGCCCACAACTTAGGTGTAAAACGTATAAACTGGGAAGTAATTGATTGGAATGAACCAGCTATTGCCTTTTATGAGAAAAAAGGAGCAAAAGTATTACGTGATTGGGATGTTGTACAATTAAGTGAAGAAGGTATAATAAACTATATTTCAAAATTATAGAATGCAGATATATAAATTTGGTGGCGCATCAGTTAAAGACGCTAATGGCGTAAAAAACATGGTTTCGGTTTTACAAAAAGTTGGTTTTAAAAATACACTTATTGTAGTTTCTGCCATGGGAAAAACAACCAATGCTTTAGAACTTGTTGCTAATAATTATTTTGAAAACAAAAAAGAATTACAGAGTTCAATTCAAGATGTAATAAAGTATCATAATGAAATTCTGTTAGACTTGTTTGAAAACGAAAATCATTCTGTATTTAAAAAAATAGCCTCAATTTTTAATGATTTGAGCAGTTTTTTTAAAACTAATAAATCTCCCGATTATAATTTTGTTTACGACCAAACAATCGGTTTTGGGGAACTTGTCTCTACTTCGATAATTAGTGAGTATTTAAATTCCGTAGGCATAAAAAATAATTGGTTGGATGTTAGAGATTTTATAAAAACCGATAGTTATTACCGACGTGCTAATATTAATTGGGAAGAAACTCAAAGATTAATAACTTCTAACCTCAATAAATCTTTTTTAAATATTACCCAAGGGTTTTTAGGGAGTGATTCTAACAACTTTACAACCACCCTTGGTAGAGAAGGAAGCGATTATACTGCAGCCATTTTTGCATACTGTTTAAATGCGAATAGTGTTACCATCTGGAAAGATGTACCTGGTGTTTTAAATGCCGACCCTCGTTATTTTGAAAACGCTCAACTTTTAAATAAAATATCATATACAGAAGCTATCGAATTGGCGTTTTATGGAGCTTCTGTTATTCATCCGAAAACTTTGCAGCCTTTACAAGGAAAAGAAATTGCACTTTACGTAAAATCCTTCTTAAATCCGGACCAAGCTGGAACAAGAATAGGTAAAAATGTTAAGTTAGAACCCATGATTCCTTGTTTTATAGTAAAGAAAAATCAGGTATTAATTTCATTATCATCTCTTGATTTTTCATATATAGTAGAAGAAAATATTAGTGAAATTTTTACATTATTACATCATTACAAAATGAAGGTAGATGTAATTCAAAACTCCGCTATAAGTTTTTCAGTTTGTGTCGATAATATTTATGATAATCTGGATAACTTAATTCATCATTTAAAAGCAAAATTTAAGGTTGCTTCCAACGAAAACGTATCACTTTATACAATTCGTCATTACAATCAAACAGCAATCGATCAAATTGAAGCAGGTAAAACCGTGTTGTTAAAACAATTAACTCAAGATACCGTTCAACTAGTAACTAAATAAACAATTTAGTACATTTACAACCATGACCAAACAACAAGATATAGGGTTAGTAACCGCCAAAGAAGTAGCTAAAGCTATACAACTTGATAAATACGGTTTTATTGGCACTTTTATTGGTTGGATGCTTATGAAGCTGCTTAAAATATCTACTTTAAATAAATTTTATAAACGCCATAAGCATTTAGAAGGCATCGATTTTTTAGATAGTATTCTAGAAGAATTTAAAATTAAGTTCGAAATTCCAGAGGAAGATTTAAAACGATTACCTAAAGACGGTGCTTATATAACAGTTTCTAACCATCCTCTTGGTGGTATAGATGGTATTTTACTTTTAAAATTAATGCTTGAACAACGCAAAGATTTTAAAATAATAGCTAATTTTTTGTTACATAGAATAGAGCCAATGAAGCCCTATATAATGCCAGTAAACCCTTTTGAAGACAGGAAAGATGTGAAATCTAGTTTAACTGGTTTTAAAAATTCTATTCTTCATTTACGTGATGGCCATCCATTAGGTATTTTTCCAGCTGGCGAAGTTTCTACCTATCGAGATGGAAAATTAGTGATAGATAGACCATGGGAAGAAGCTGCTATGAAACTAGTTAAAAAAGCTGAAGTGCCAGTAGTTCCAATTTATTTTCACGCTAAAAATAGCAGACTATTTTACAAGCTTTCTAAAATTAGCGATACTTTTAGAACCGCCAAACTACCATCGGAAGTATTAACGCAAAAACGACGCACAATAAAAGTAAGAATAGGCAGACCTATTTCTGTAGAAGATCAAAAAGAACATAGCTCATTAGAAGAATTTTCGGAGTTTTTAAGACGTAAAACTTACATGCTTTCTAATGCTTTTGAAGAGAAATCAAAAATATTAGATAATATTTCGTCTACTTTAAAAACACAAAAACCTCCAAAAAACATTGTGACACCAGCTGATCCTTTATTAATGTTAAAGGAAGTTGAAGCGTTGAGAGCAGATAATTCAAGACTTTTAGAAAGTAAAAATTACGAAGTGTTTTTAGCGCAGGCTGAAAAAATGCCCAATATTTTGCGAGAAATTGGGCGTTTACGAGAAATTACTTTTAGAGAAGTTGGTGAGGGAACAAATGAAGCCATAGATTTAGATACCTTCGATAATTATTATCACCATATGTTTTTGTGGGATAATGAAAGTAATGTGCTCGCGGGGGCATATAGAATGGGGTTAGGCTCCAAGATTTTTGAGAGCTACGGTATAGATGGTTTTTATCTTCAAGATTTATTCAGGTTTGAACCAGAATTATATAAGATGATGAGTCAATCTATCGAGATGGGCCGTGCATTCATAATAAAAGAATATCAACAAAAACCTATGCCCTTGTTTTTACTTTGGAAAGGCATTGTTCACACAACGCTCCGATATCCTGAGCATAAATACTTAATTGGCGGTGTTAGTATTAGTAATCAGTTTTCAAATTTCTCAAAATCACTAATGGTAGAATTTATGAAATCGCATTATTACGACCCTTATATTGCCCAGTATGTTCATCCAAAAAAAGAGTTTAAAGTAAAATTAAAAGATGCCGATAAGGATTTTGTATTTGATGAAGCTGAAGCAGATTTAAATAAGTTTGACAAGTTCATTGACGAGATAGAACCTGGCGCATTACGCTTGCCTGTTTTACTTAAAAAGTATATAAAACAAAATGCAAGATTAGTTGCTTTTAATGTTGATCCTCTATTTAATAATTCAGTTGATGGTTTGATGTATATAAAAATAGCTGACTTACCGGAAAGCACTGTAAAACCAGTAATGGAAGAGTTTCAAGCAGAATTAGAACGAAAATTCACAGAAAAGAAAAGTGATTAACCTGCTTTTTCGGAATTTAAATTTTCCTTTACAAAATTATTAAAATAGGCTTTAATTTCCTCTCTAGCCTTCAAAAAAGCTGCATGTTTTTCTTCGGTTGTTCCCACTAACTTTGATGGGTCGTAAAAATTATGATGCAATCTTTTGGCATTCTTACTTGGTATATAAGGGCAATTTTCATTTGCATGATCGCAAACTGTTATAATATAATCAAATTCAATATCAGAATACTCATCAACGTGGTTTGATGTGTGATGATCAATATTAATACCGTCTTCTTTCATAATAGCCAAAGCGCCTGGGTTTAAACCATGTGTTTCTATACCTGCACTATAAACATTCACTTTTCTATTGTCTAAAAAATGATTTAAATACCCGTGAGCCATTTGGCTTCTACAGGAATTTCCTGTACATAACACTAAAATGTTTTTCATTAATTTATTATTTTACTTCGTTTTTCAAGGAAATGATTGTCATACCATTTACCATTTAATTTTCCTATTTTTTCTCTAATACCAATCATTTTAAAACCACATTTTAAGTGCATTTTAATGCTTGGTTTGTTTTCAGAAAATATGCTTGCTTGTAAGGTCCAAAATCCTTCTTTTTCACTTTCATCAACAAGCGTATTTAGCAATATATTTCCGATTCCTTTACCTCTATAGTTTAGAGCTACGTAAACACTAACTTCGGCAACTCCATTGTATACTATTCTTTTTGAAGCTGGAGCTAATACTGCGAACCCCACTATGTCATTTTTTATTACAGCTACATATCGACATTTTGAAATATACTTTTTATCCCATTGAATCCAATTAGGACATTCTGTTTCAAAAGTTGCAATTCCTGTAGCAATTCCATCAATATAAATTTTTGAAACATTATTCCAATCTCGTTCTAATAATGGCCTAACAACAATTTCCATCTGGTGAACAACATGGTTCTGCACTAGTAACTGTTTCTATAACTTCAGGCACACCACAAAGGTCTTTAGCCTTACAATCCGTTTTTTCAACGGCTAATTTAATGATTAGATTGTTGCCTTGTATTAAGTAATCGTTAACAAAGAGTTGTGCTGTATGAAAATTTAAGTTGCTATATTCAAACTTAACTTCCGATTCTGGTTCATAAGATTTTAAAGACCCCACTTTTTTTAGAATAGCTTTTGCTTTAAAAACAGACATATACTCTGTTTTATCAATTTCATTGGGACTTTCCCATAGTTGAATAATTGTCTCTTTCCAAGCATCTGTTTGGGCCCCACAATCAACAGAGTCAACTGTTATGTGTTTAACTTCTGTGATATGATAGTTTGCTCCAACTAGTTTGTTTGGCGAATATTCAAACAATAAATATTTGTCTTTATTTTGGTCTAATAATTTAAAAAATTCTTGTGTTCTCATAATTATTTATATTTTTTTATTGCTTCAATTTTAGGCCTAACAACAGTCAGATTTAGTTTTATTAAAAAAGGAGTTTATATTATTTTGTAATTCTGTCCACCTGGTTAAATTAATACAATAACACATGCTTTTTCCTTCCACTTCCCCTTTAAGTAAACCAATACTTTTTAATTCTTTTAAGTGTTGTGAAATGGTGGCCTGTGCTAATCCAATTTCTTCAACTAAATCATTACAGATACATGCGTTTTGCTTACTTATATATTGTAAAATAGCAACTCTTGCTGGATGCCCCAACACTTTAAAAAACTTGGCTAAATCATTTTGATTTTCAGTGAATATTTGTGTTTTTGTAATTCCCATTTCAATAATTATATATTGCAATATTACGATATTAAATTAAAACAAAAAAGTCAAATGGGTACTTTTTGACTTTTTCAATTTATTTCTTTAAAAAAATATATTAAAACCAAGGTTTTTTTCCAACTTGATACGTGTTATAAAACTCTTCATCAGATTTAGTTAAATAAATAATCCCTTCTATTAAGCCAATAATTCCTGTTAATCCAGCACCTATTCCGCAAGTTATAAAGCCAAGGATTAATGTAATGACCAATAATGTAATGCCTTCTTTAGTATATCCTAAAATAAATTTATGAACCCCCAAAGGTCCTAATATTATAGCTAAAACACCGGCTAAAATTTTCTTGTTTTCACCAGTCGATTGCTCGAAGGTTTGTTTTGCGCTTTCTGCAAATTCAGAGGCCGTTTCTTTCGCTTCTCCAGCAAATTCTTTCGCTTTTTCCTTAGCTTCTCCAGCTGCTTTTTTAGCACCTTTTTTGGCGTCGCCTAACATATCATTTAGATCGTCGTTTAGATTTTTTTCATCAGACATGATTCCTGTTTTTTGATTAGATATTAAAAGTAGTGAAAAAACAAATTCATCACTAACTATATGTCTTTCAAATTAATATGTTGTTACAACAAAATTATCTGAATAATAAAATAATGCCACCAATTGCTGTTACGACTAAAATAAACCGTCTGTAATTTACATTTGATATGAGATTTACAATGTATACGCCTAAGAAAAAGCCGAGTATAACAGCAGGAATTAAAACCGAATTTAATACAAGGGTTTCTTTAGTCACTGTTTCCCAAACAAAAATATGAAAGGGTAGTTTAAACACATTTATTATAAAAAACAACCATGCTGCAGTACCAATAAACTCGTTTTTTGGAAAGCGCATAGCTAAAAAATAAATATTTGCTATTGGGCCAGCTAAATTCCCCACCATGGTGGTAAAACCTGCCAAAAACCCTGCTCCACCTGAAAACATTTTATTTGTTGGTACTTTATTAGATTTCATACGTTCTGTATAAAACATAATGAGCACAGATGCAATTATAATAATTGCCATGAGTCTTTTAAAAATAATTTCTGAAACATCATTCCCTATCCAAACACCCACCAAGACTCCAACAACCATCCACGGCATTAATTTTTTTATATACTTCCATTTAGCATGACGGTTATAATAAATAACAGCAAAAACGTCTGCAACAATTAACATAGGAAGTAAAATTCCTGTTGATGCTTTTTCACCAAAAACAAAAGCCAGTATCACAACAATTATGATACCTATTCCTTTAATACCAGACTTTGATAAGCCCAATAAAAAAACCGCAAAAGCAATAGCTACCCATTGAAATGCGGTTAAATTATAAGATTGAAGAATCTCTATATAGCTCAATACCTATTTATATCAATTTATTAAATTTTACAAAAAAGCAGTATCTATAGGTTCCCAAAGTTCAATTTTGTTCCCATCGTTATCAAGAATCCATCCAAATTTACCATAATCATATTCTTCAACTTCACCTACAATAGTGACACCTTCTTCTTTTAAAACTTTCAAAAGTTCATGTAAATTTTCAACTCGATAATTAAACATAAAATCTTTTTTTGAAGGCTCGTAATATTTTGTGTCTTCAGAAAATGGGCTCCATTGAGTCGAACATTTGTTCCCTTCTTCATCCTTCCACCAAAAAGTACATCCATAATCATCGGTATTAAATCCTAAGTGTTTTTTATACCAATCTTTTGTTCCCTTAGGGTCTTTTGTTTTAAAAAACAATCCTCCTATTCCTGTAACACGATTTTTCATTTCTTGTTTTTTTTAAATTAAATATGCTGATCAATAAGGATGGTATTCCCATCTGGATCAAACAAAACAACACTGCCTGGTCCTGATGTTTTTTCATCGGCTTCTCTCTCTAACTTAATGTTATTTACTTTTAAGTGTTTTTGAATAGCTCTTACATCATCAAAAGAATCTAAATTTTGGGCATTTTCATCCCAGCCAGGATTAAAGGTTAAAATATTTTGTTCAAACATTCCTTGGAATAAGCCTATTAGAGCGTTTCCGTTTTTCATGATGAGATAATTATTATTAATGTCTCCTCCAAATTTGGTAAAGCCTAAGGTTTCGTAAAACTTTTTAGACACTCCAATATCCTTTACATTAAGACTTACTGAAAACGCTCCTAACTTCATAATTTAAGATTTTACTAATATTATCTTTTAATTGCTGATTCGTAAACTTCTATCCATTCACCTACAGTCATTTTCTTTACTAATTCGGTAATTAACTCGTATGGTATTTCGTCTATTTTTTTAAATCGGACACAGCTTTTCCCCATATCTAATTTCCGATTACTATGTTTAGGATATTCAGAAACAAACCAATCATGTAGTTCCTTTTTGGCATAAATACCACTATGATAGAAGTTGATAGAGTTTTTTTGAGACGCGAAACTCATAAATGGAAGTGGTTCTGTAGGGGTACAGTGATAACCATCTGGATAAATGGAATGTGGAACATAATATCCAATCATACCGTATTGTATGCCTTCTTCAAAGCCTTTTGGAATATTATCCTTGATTGTTTTTCTTAACTTTTTAAGTGCGTTTCGTCGTTCTTCGGGAGCTTGCTTAATATAATCTTCTGGTGATGTTGCTTTATATTGCATTACGGTAACTTTAGAAATCTAAAGTTAACAAAATTTTTCTTTTATTTTATCTACAATGGTTTGAGCTAATTTTTCTTTGCTTTCAACAGTCCAGCCCGCCACATGTGGAGTTAATATAACATTCTGTGCTTCGATTAAATATTGAAAAGCGTCCGGTAAATTTGTAGAAAATAAATTCTCGAAAGATGCTTTTTCATACCCCAGAACATCGAGACCTGCTCCCAATATTTTACCAGATTTTAATGCCAAAACTAAATCTTGAGTAACCACACTTTTACCTCTTGCCGTATTAAAAAACCAAAAAAACTTTTTAAACTTATTAATAAATTCTGTATCTATCATGTTTAATGTTAATGGTGTTTGCGGTGTGTGCAAACTTACAACATCAACTTTTTCTTGAAATTCACTAAGAGTTACTTGTTTTGCATTAGTATCGCCAACATTGTTTTTTATATCATAACATAAAACCTCAACATCAAACCCACGCAATTTTTTCGCGAACGCTTTACCCATGTTTCCATAACCTATTAATCCAACTGTTTTTCCATCAAGTTCGATACCTCGATTATCTTCACGCAACCATTTACCTGATCTTACTTCTGCATCGGCTTTGTTCAACTTGTTAAATAGAGAAAGTAACATGCCTAAAGTATGCTCTCCTACAGCATTTCTGTTGCCTTCTGGGGCTGATACTAAATACACGCCTTTTTGTATGGCATATTCGCAATCAATATTCTCTAGTCCTGCGCCAACACGACCTATAAATTTAAGGTTTTTGGCAGCGTTAATAAATTGCTTATCAATAGTAAAACGACTTCTTATTATTATTCCATCATAAGATTGGATTTTAGCTTCTATTACCTCTTTTGGCGAGGTAAAATCTTCGTGATTTGTAAAGCCTAAATCAGTTAATTGATTGATAAGTAACTCGTGATTATTATCGAGGTGAAGAATTTTCATTTAGATTGTAGGATAATGTGTTTGCGTTTTTTCGTGTTGTACATTTCCGGTGTGTGTTGATGATAGTTTTTCGAACAAGAGTACATGAACTTCTTCTCCGTTTTTTGTCATAGGATTATGTTCAATTCCTTTTGGAACTACTATAATTTCACCTTCATTAACAACTTCAGTTTTGTCTCTAAATTGCATATATAAGGTGCCTTTTACAACTTGAAAGAGCTCATCTTCATTTTCATGTTTATGCCATACAAATTCACCTTTTAATTTTGCTAATAATATTTGCATATTATCAACCAAAGCAATTTGATGTGGATGCCAGTTTTTTGTGAATTTTGAAAACTTTTTGTTGATATTAATAGAATTCATATTATAAAAATACAAAGATTTGCGTTAGCAATTGTAGTGTAAATCCTTTTGCTTTTTTGCAAAAGATTGCAACGGAAAGCGCGACCCGCAGGGTTACGCCCAATTATTAAATACCTAGAATCATTTTAGCAATCCAAAAGTAGATTAGGATGCCAAAAATATCATTACTTGTTGTAATAAAAGGACCTGTTGCAATGGCTGGATCTATGCCTCGTTTATTTAAAAATAGGGGTACGAAAGTCCCAATTAAACCAGCAACAATAATAACTACAACCAATGACACCGAAATTGCTAGTGCAGTATTTGCCTTGCCTTGAGTTATCCATACAAATAGAAATAGAAAAGCTGCTAAAATAATTCCGTTTAGTGCCGCGAGTAACATTTCCTTTATTAATCGGCTATTGATGCTTCCTTTAACATCATCATTAGCTAATCCTTGAACAATTATTGCGCTTGATTGAACACCAACATTACCCGCCATTGCAGCGATTAATGGCGTAAAAAAGAATAATACTGCATATTTATTAAACGATTCCTGAAATCCTTCCATAATTAAAAAAGCTCCTATACCACCTACCAGCCCCAAAAACAGCCATGGTAATCGCGCTCTTGTAAGTTGTAAAATGCTATCATCAGCTTCCACATCACCAGTAATACCAGCAGCCAATTGATAATCTTTTTCGGCTTCTTCTTTTAAAACATCAACAATATCATCAATAGTAATGCGGCCCAAAAGGGTTTTATTCTCATCAACCACAGGAATAGCTTCTAAATCGTACTTTGCCATCACTTTTGCTACATCTTCAACATGATCGTTAACATTAACAGAATCAACATTGGATATATAAATGTCTGCTATTTTTTGCTCGTTTTTTGCTACTACTAAATCTTTTAGAGAGAGTCGCCCAATGAGCCTTTCTTCCCTATTTACTACATAAATAGAGTGTACACGGGTTACTTCTTTGGCTTGCCCTCTAATTCTTCGTAAACATCCTGCAACGGTCCACGTTTCATAAACTTTTACTAATTCTTTTGCCATGAGACCACCGGCAGAATCTTCGTCATACGCGAGCAGTTCAGTAATTTCTGCTTTATGCTCTTCATCTCCAATTTGCGCTATTACGGCTTGCTGACGCTCTTCTGATAATTCTGAAATAATATCGGCAGCATCATCTGTATCTAGCTCTTCAATTTCTTCTGCAATTTCTTTGGCTGAAAGATTTTTGAGGACTTTTTCCCGATTGTCTTCATCCATTTCCATTAGGATGTCTGAAGTCGTTTCAGAATCTAGAAGCTTAATAACATACATCGCTTCTTCTAGATTTAATTCATCTAAAATTTCGGCAATATCAGCATAATGAAAATCATCCAGGAGCTTATGCAGTTCCTTATCGTTATTAGATTCGATAAGATGTTCAACATGATGTAAGAGTTCACCAGTAAGCTGAAATTGTATGTTTTCTTTTTCTTCTGACAATTTGAAAGATTTAAAAGGGTTTAATCATCTTTTTCAATTAATTGGGTAAGTTCAATAAACTCTTGTACACTTAATTGTTCCGGACGCCTGCCAAATATACTATTTGCTTTTAAATTATCGGATAAATTGAATGTTTTTAAACTGTTGCGTAATGTTTTTCTTCGCTGCTGAAAAGCCGCTTTTACAGTTTTGAAAAATAATTTTTCGTCGCATGGTAACGAATAATCTTCCTTTCGTAGAAGTCTTAAGACCCCAGACTCCACTTTTGGTGGTGGGTTAAAAACATTTGGTGGGACAGTAAATAAATATTCAGCATTATAAAATGCTTGGACTAATACCGATAAAATTCCATAAACTTTACTGCCTTCTTTTGAGCAAATTCGTTGCGCCACTTCCTTTTGAAACATTCCAGAAAACTCGGGAATTTGATTTCGCATTTCTAAAGTTTTAAAAACTATTTGAGTTGAAATATTATATGGGAAGTTGCCAATAATGCCGAATGCTTCTTGATTAAACACTTCGTTTAAATCATATTTTAAAAAATCTTTTTCAATGATTCTTGGTGCTAAATTTAAATAGTTAGCTTGAAGATATTCTACCGACTCCGTATCAATCTCAATAACATAAGTAGTGATATCTTTTTCAAGTAAATATTTTGTTAGAACACCCATACCCGGACCAATTTCTAACACATTTTTATATCCTTTCAAAATTAAGGAATCGGCAATTTTTTGTGCTACCGATTCGTCTTTCAAAAAATGCTGCCCTAAATATTTTTTTGCTTTTACCTGATGTTGGTTAAATTTATTTGACACGAATTTTTGAATATTAATTTACAAAAGAAATTAATCGCTTTTAAGCGATAATGGATAACAAAGCTAATCTATTTAAATTTTACGGAATATTCATCCACTATTTGAAGTTCGGTTCTAAAAGCCAGCATTTTATCTGCAAACTTTTTCATGCCGTCTTGTCTTAATCTATCGGCATCTTCTTTGTAATAAGCATCTAATGCTTCTCGCGAATACGAACGGTATTGAATGGAATATGTAACACCGCCCATCTCTTCATCCACCAAAACTCTTGTAAGCGTGGCTTTTTCAAACTTTCCGGTTCCTAGAACTTGCGGAATATGTTCTTTTATCCATATCAACCACTGGTCGTGAATAGATTCGTCGATATTTACAGTTACATTATATATAATCATTGCTATAAAGATTTTGAAATTTGAAAGATTGCTTTTGATTGTAGTTATACTAATTTATGGCATCTCCTCGTAAAGCTCGAAAGCGTTTTCTTGCATCAACAAAATAAATACTATCGGCATGATTAAATATAATCTGCTCATAAAGTGCTTTAGCTTTTTCAGGCATGTTTAAGTGTTTCTCATATATTTCGGCTAAATTAAAATAGGCATCATCTATTAAAATACCGTCTCTAAAATCGGATATAATTCTTTCATAGTTTACCATGGCTTTTTCAAATTGCGATTTTAATTTAAATAATTGAGCTTGTTTATATAAAGTTTGTGCTACTATGGGTTCCTTTTTATGATCATTTAAAATCTTATATAATAAAGCAATAGATTCTTCATTTCTGTTCTGAAATGACAACAAATCGGCTTTTGCATAAAGTTTTAATGCCGTTTGTAATGAATCTTCATATTTATTATCAGAAATAATAAGTTTTAAATCTAGTGCGTCATTAGCAATAAGTTGTGAAGTAGATGCCTTTAAGATTTTAAGTTGTGATTCTGCCCATTTAAAATCGCCCTTGTAATAACTTGCTTTCGCCACCCTATAGCGTGCTTCTTGTGAAATAGTACTATTTTTTAAATTGCGCTGAATTTGAGTGTAATAAATTAATGCTTGATTAAATTTTTCTTGTAATACCAATATATCTCCCAGCTCCAATTTTACCTTAGCTTTTTCTAATTCTGTAAGCGACAATTTTAAGGTGCTTTCTAAAAAACGGGATGCTTCTTCAGGCTGATTTAAGAAAAATGCCATAAAATGAGCGTAAGCAATTTGTAAATCTAAAGTTTGGGCTTGAACACCAAATTTCTGCAGCAGTTCTGAATATTTAGTTTTAATAGAACTGAAATTATCTTTTGAACTTTCTTTAGTTTCCAATTGTAATAAATTGTAATGGGCTTTTAATATGGTTTCTGTTTCTTGAGCAGTATTAATAATATAATTATAAATTTCAATGGCTACCTCATTATCGTTTTCATTGGAAGAAATTGATGCCAATTCTTCAATTCTATTTAAGCTTTCTGGTTGTCGGTTAAAAATTGCTTTTTCCTGCATAAAGGCTTTTCTAAAATCTTTTTGTTGAATAAAAAGCCAGCTCAATAATTCGTTCCAAAGCAAATTAGGTTCTTGCTGCAGTTTTTTTAGTAATATTTTTCTTAGTAAAATATTGCTTTCATTGTTGCTATCTTCGTTCACAAATTCATTAATAGCACGTTTTATATTACTTAAAGCACTCGGGTTAGACTCTGCAAAATCAATATAGTTTTGAAACATTTTTTCAACATTGCCTTGTTCTCCATAAATCTGAGCCAACTGTAAATTAAAATTGAAGTCGGGATTTAAAGCCATCGCTTTTTCATAAGATATAATTGCTTCCTCAAGTAATGAATGGTTCTGAAAAGTTCGGGCTACAGCAAACACATTACTAGCCTTTAACTCTACAGTGGCTATTGCTTGTTGATAATGAAATTCAGCCTTAACCAAATCGTTTTTAAGTTGATAATTATACCCTAATTCCACAATAAAGGCTGGGTACTTTATTCGTGCCATCAGCTTTTGTAAAAAAGTTTCAGCAGCGTCATATTGCTCTAATTGTTGATACGAACTTACTATTTGATTTATATATGTAATATTTGAAGGTGATTTTGAATACAGTTTTTCATATTCAAATAGGGCTTTTTGATAATCGCCGTTTTTAAAATATTCCTTCGCAACAGCATCGGTTTGAGATAGTGACGTTGTTGTTATAAAAAAGAATAATACTAAAAGAATTCTCATCTTGTAAATATAACAATTGTGCGTTTGAGAAATTGTAAATATTAGTATAAAAAAGTGCCCGAATAAAATTCGGGCACAAACCAACCAAAAATAATCTTCTATTAACTATTGCTAATTAAAAATCGATTGGGGACAGTCTTAATAATTCTGAATTGACAGATTAGACTATTTTTTAAAAACTTATTACAATTTCTATTAAAAAGATCATTTTAAATAATCTCTATTTACTTGCAAAAGTGTTTGTTTGCTCTTCAGATTTAAAAATTTCAAAATCTGAAAATAATACTTGGCTTGCGAAAAAAATCAGAGCGATTAAAAGCACAATGCGTTTAATATTCTTCATTATAAGTAGGTTAATTAGATTTGGTAAAGCTAACTTGATAAATAAACATGAAAACGCAAAAGATTTAAAAGAAAACTCGTTAAACAGCGCTGTTAATTTACACTTTATCGATTTTAATGAAAAATATCTTACAAAAAAGTAAGTTATTACACTCAAGATGAAAATGAAATAATTTAATCGATATCCTTAAAACCTGTATATGGTTGAAGTACTTTTGGTATAAGGATACCGCTTTCGGTTTGGTAATTTTCTAAAATACCGGCAAGTACTCGTGGTAATGCCAGCGAGCTCCCATTTAAGGTATGTGCCAGCTCATTTTTACCTTCAGAATTTTTAAATCGAAGTTTTAACCTATTAGCTTGAAATGTTTCAAAATTAGAAACTGAAGATATTTCTAACCATCTATCTTGGGCTGTAGAAAACACTTCAAAATCGTATGTTAGAGCGGAAGCAAAAGAGGTGTCGCCACCACACAATCGTAATATTCTGTATGGCAATTCTAATTCTTTTAAAATCCCTTTAACATGATCAACCATACCATTTAAAGCCTCATAAGATTTGCTTGGGTGTTCTACCCTTATAATTTCAACTTTATCAAATTGATGTAGTCGATTCAATCCTCTAACGTGTGCGCCATAACTTCCAGCCTCACGTCGAAAACATGGTGTGTAACCTGTAATACCAATTGGTAACTCACTTTCGTCTAAAATTGTATCTCTAAAAATATTAGTTCCTGGAACTTCGGCGGTTGGAATAAGGTATAAATTATCCTCGGAAACATGATACATTTGCCCTTCTTTATCGGGTAATTGGCCCGTGCCAAAACCAGAAGCTTCATTAACTAATAAAGGTAATTGGTATTCGGTGTATCCAGCAGCTGTATTTTTATCTAAAAAATAGGTGATTAATGCGCGCTGTAACTTAGCGCCTTTACCCTTATAAACTGGAAATCCTGCTCCAGTAATTTTGTTTCCAAGTTCAAAATCTATAATATCATACTTCTTTGCCAGTTCCCAATGTGGTAGTGCATTTTTATGTAATTCTGGAATGTCGCCTTTCTTATAAATTTCCTCATTATCTAGTTCTGAATTACCTCTTGAAACAGATTGGTGTGGAATATTTGGGATTTTATAAAGCAGGTCATTTAATCCTTCTGTTTTATTGTTTAAGGTGTCTGAAAGTTCTTTTGATTTTTCTTTTAATTGTACGGTTCTATCTTTTAAAACATTTGCTTTTTCAACTTCACCAGATTTATATAAATTTCCTATTTCTTTAGATAACGTGTTCGATTCTGCCAAAGTATTATCTAATTCGGTTTGGATACGTCTTCTATCCTCATCAAAAACGATAACATCATTAATCATTTCTGTAGCATCAATGTTTCGTTTTTCTAAACGTTTTAAAACTAATTCTTTATTTTCTCTAATAAAAGATACCTGTAACATGAATAGGGAATTTAAGCGACAAATTTAATGAATTAAGCAGATAATTACTCCTCTTTTGAGGGTAAAATCCAGTTACTATGTTTATAAGCATTCCATTGCACGCTTGCTAAATCTGTTTCTGGATTAATTAAAGTTTTATAAGGCCTACCATTTACACTTATTTTACAATCTAAATAGACCGAAACATCTTGCCCATTGTCTTCAAATTTATTTTTTAAGTGTTGAGCAAATTGCCAAATTACATCTGGTTTTGTACTTGCAGTTTGTTGTTGTTTTTTAGTTAAAAAATCATTTAAATTTATATAGATAATTTCATCTGTATTTTTATTCTCTACCCTATAAGTAGCTATCCCGCTTTTTGCCCTAAGCATCATCCGCCAGGACATTCGGTGGCCTTCTTCTGTCCAGAGTACATCGTCTAATATAAAATGATGTCGGATTGGAAGAATCATTTGAACTATAAAATAAATTGAAATAACACAAACGAGTGGTGTTTTTAACTTCGGAATTATAACCTCTTTTAAACTATAAAATGGTTTCTTTTTTAAAAAAATCTTTTGAATAATTTTTGGTTCAAAAAAGAATAAGGCAAAAGCTAAAGATAGGTATGGAAAAATACCAACTTGAAAAACAAAGGAATTAAATAAATGAAAGAAAATGGAAATTATAAATGCGAATTTCCTAGTAGGTTTAAATAAAAGTAATGGTACTATTAGTCCATCAAATAGTATCCCACCATAAACTAAAATATAATGTAACCACTTTTGTTGAAGCAGATCGCCAACCAAAAAGTAATGTTTTTTTCCCTTCATTATTTGTTCAATAAAAGTGGCATCCAACCAATCGGGATATAACTTAGCCAAACTTGCATACGTGTAAACAATTAAAAGCTGTAATAAAATAACCCAACTGCACCATTGCGGCATTGAAATTTTCTTTATTTCTGGACGTATTTTTGCATCTACAGAAGCATAAGCGTTAGCTGGTAAAAACACCATTATACCACTTAAAAGAATTAATAAATAGTAGTGATTATTATAAGACGATTTTTGCATAAGGTAAGTTGCCGCCCACATAATTGTAAAACTCAACATGCTCCATCTATATTTATACCCAACCATAATGAACAAGCCAAAAATGCCCATTATTATATAATAATAATACATGCCAGAACCGGGAAGTGGCTGTAACCATTCAAAACCAATAAATGAAAATGTAAAATCCGGGTCTATTAAAGTACTTTTTATCCAACCTGTAAAAATGGCCCCTACAGATTCTAAAAAACAAAGTAGGCCGAAAATAATTCTAAAAACAATTAATGCTGAATTGTCAATATGTGTAAACAGCCATTTATTGAGCATAATTTTTAGCAATATAACTTAGCGCAGTTTTTTTATCGTTTGCTAATTGTTTTTTTAGAGTTTCAACGGAATCAAATTTTTCTTCAGCACGAATTCGATGTAGTAATTCAATTTGCACTTTTTCATCATAAATATCTTCTTTGAAATCAAAAAAATTAACCTCAACAGATTGAATAATCCCATCTACAGTTGGATTGGTTCCTATATTCATCATACCGAAAGTTATTTTTTCTTTTAAAGTGGATTTTACGATGTAAGATCCTTGTTTTGGGATAATTTTATAGTCTTCTTCAATTTTAATATTTGCAGTTGGAAAATTTAACTGGCGCCCTAATCCCTTCCCTTTAACAACAATGCCATTTAACATGAAATTATAGCCTAAAAAAGTATTAGCCTTGGCAATATTCCCTTCGTTGAGAGCCTTTCTTATTTTAGTTGAACTCACAGCAACATCATTTATATCTTGAACAGATATTTCTTCTACATCAAACCCATAAGTTTCTCCAAATTTTATTAAATCGTTAATATCGGCATTTCTATTTCTACCAAACCTATGATCATACCCTATAATTACTTTTTTAGCGTTTAGTTTGTCAACTAAAATTTGCTTTACAAATTCATCAGCAGAAAGTCTTGAGAATTCATGTGTAAACTTTTTTATAAGCAAATAATCTAACCCTAAAGTGTTTAAAATAGCAATTCGTTCATCAATAGTATTAATTAATTTAATGTTTGAATCTTTTTGCAACACCATACGAGGGTGAGGAAAAAAGGTGAGAATAACAGATTTTAACCCTTCTAATTTACCCGTATTAATTAATCGATTAATTATTTTTTGATGACCAATATGTACACCATCAAAAGTACCAATAGTTACAACTGATGGTTCTGTATTTTTATATGTTTCTATTTTTTTAACTTCACTCATTTAATGGGTAATTTTTTTAAATGTCCTTAAAAAAGTTAGATTTGTTATATTTGATATTATTAATTGCCTCAAATTATCTATTATGAAAACAAAACTACATTATGTTTTAACAATTGCAATGCTTTTGTTAGTATTTTCAGCTACGGCGCAAAAGTCTTCGTTTTCTAAAATTGACATTGATAAAAGCTCAAATAATTTAAACAAATTAAACTTAAATAAAAATAAGGTACATGTTTATAATCTTAACATGTCTTCCCTAAAAGAAAGTCTTACATCCGCATCTTCAAGAAGTGACAAAAACAATCAAAACACACCTATTGTCGCGATTCCTGGAAAAGGTGGTGAATTAGAAACTTTTAAAATTTACGAAGCATCCGTTTTTTCAAAAGAGCTTGCTGAACAATATCCAAATATTAAATCGTATGTTGGTATAAGCACCAATAATTCTGGAACTCGTTTACGTATGAGTTTGTCTCCAAAAGGAGTGCAAACCATGATAACCGCTCCTAATAACCCTACGGTTTTTATGCAACCTACATCTAAAAACGCTAATGAGTATGTGGTGTATAGTAGAAAGGATAAAAATAATGCCTTAAATAAATTTGAGTGCAAAACAATTGATGATTTTAGCCAAACGTTAAATAAAAATAATACCTCATCTAAAATTGATGAAGGTGGAGCAAACGACCAAACGTTGCAAAAGTTTAGAATAGCAATTTCTGCCACTTCGGAATACACGGCTTATCATGACGATGGTAATCCTGGAAATGGAAATGCGATTAGTGATGCACTTTCTGCCATTAATGCCACATTATCCAGAGTTAATGAAGTATTTGAAACCGATTTAGCAGTAACTTTTGAGCTGGTAAATGCCACGCAATTAATTTATAATAACCCAACTACCGACCCTTATTCAGATGCGAATACCGGTGCTCAAGGTGCTTGGAGTTCTGAACTACAAAGCACTTTAACATCTGTAATAGGAGAAGCTGCTTATGATATTGGTCATTTATTTGGCGATACCGGTGGTGGTGGATTTGCCGGATGTATTGGTTGTGTATGTGTTAACAATTCTAAAGGTAGCGCTTTCACATCGCCAGCTGACGACACTCCTGAAGGAGATAGTTTCGATATAAATTTCGTAGCTCATGAAATTGGGCACCAAATGGGAGCGTATCACACCTGGGCGTTTAGTTCCGAAGGACAAGGTGTTAATTCCGAACCAGGTAATGGAACAACTATTATGGGTTATGCAGGAGTGGGTGGACCAGAAGAAATACAATTAAATAGCGATGATTATTTTCATTACCATAGTATTAAGCAAATACTAAATAATTTAAATACCAAAAGCTGTCAAACCACAACCGCTATTTCAAATAATCCGCCGAGTGCAAACGCGGGGTCAAATTTCAATATTCCTAAAGGAACCGCTTATGTTTTAATGGGTTCTGCAACAGATTCTGATAGCGGTGATAATCTTACGTATTGTTGGGAACAAATCGATAGTGGCGTTACTAATTACCAGAATTTTGGTCCAGAATTAGCATCTGGGTCAACTAACCGCTCACTACCTCCTACAAGTGCACCAAATAGATATATTCCAAAACTCAGTAGTGTAATTTCAGGAAATACTACCCAAACTAATCCAACTTTAGGAAGCGATTGGGAAACGGTTTCAACGGTGGGACGAAATTTAAATTGGGCATTAACGGTTAGAGACAGGTCTCCATCAAGCCCAACGGGTGGTCAAAGTAGTTACGACACCATGAGTATTGTAGTTGAAGATGTAACTCCATTTACTGTAGAAAACCCAGTTTCATGGGCTCAGGGTAATACTGTAGCTATTAATTGGGTGGTTGGACAAACAGACAATGCTACAATTAACTGTCAAAATGTAAATATTAAATTATCAACTGACGGCGGATTAACATTTCCAACTACAATTGTAAGTAATACGGCAAATGATGGAAGCTATAATTACACCGTTCCCTCTATTTCTAATACTTCAACAGCCAGAATTTTAGTTGAAGCAGCAGATAATATTTTTTATGACGTTTCTAACTTCGATTTTTCCATATCACAGACACCCGAATTTTTTATAGTTAATGAATCTTTAGACAATATAGATTGTGGAGAAACAACGGCCACATTTCATTTTGATTTTGTGATGGCAAATGGATTTTCAGAAAATACCGTATTTAGTGCTTCAGGAAACCCAGGAAGTTCCACCGTATCTTTTTCTCCAACTAATTTAAGTACTTCAGGAAATGTAACTATGATTGTTAATAATTTAAATGGTGTCGCTGATGGAAATTATACCATTACAATTACAGGAACAGCAACATCTCTAACCAAAAATAAAGATGTAACTCTTGCTTATTTCAACGGGCTATGTCCTTCTAATGGTAATACAGATTTTGCTACAAGCACAACCTTAGTTAATTTTAACTCTATTAATAATGTTTCTGCAAAGCCATCTGGTTATAGCGATTACACTTCAATTTCGACCAGTGTAAATAGAAATAGTTCATACGATTTATCGGTGAATGTCAATACCGATGGCAGCTATACAACAAACACCAAGGTGTGGATAGATTGGAATCAAGATTGTAATTTTAACAATTCTGACGAAGAGTTTAATTTAGGCGACGCTACAAGCACGTCGAACGGTGCGACTGGAAATTCTCCATTCTCTATACTTATCCCTGTTGATGCTGCTCTAGGAAATACTACCATGCGGGTTTCTACAAAATATAAGCCTGATGGTTTACCTACTGCGTGTGAAAATGGTTTTGATGGCGAAGTTGAAGACTATACGCTTAATATATTAACTACATTGGGAATTGAAGATTATGGGTTTGATAATTTTATTGTGTACCCTAATCCAAATACTGGTGAATTTACAATTAAATTAAACACAGCTTTATCAAGAAATATTAAAGTTAAAGTTTTTGACCTGCGAGGTAGGACTATTTATAATAATACGTTTAAAAATGGTGGCGATTTTAATGAAAAAATAAGGCTTAATTCAGTACAATCGGGTATGTATATATTAAAAGTAAGTGATGGTTTAAGAAATTCGACTAAAAAGATAATAATCGAGTAATTTAAAAGTCTTTATTATTTCCCATTAAACTTACTCATTGTATCGTTAACTCCAGATAAAACAAAGGATTTAATAAGTTCTAAAGATTTATCCAACCGTTCATTTAGGCTTTTAATTTCCTCATCGGTCCAGTTGCTTAATACGTAATCCACCTGTTTCCCTTTACTAAAAGCATTACTTATCCCAAATCTAAAACGGTTATATTTGGTAGTATTCAACTTTTCTTGAATATCTTTTAATCCATTATGCCCACCATCGCTTCCTTTCGTTTTTAAACGTATACTTCCAAAAGGTAAATTTAAATCGTCGGTAATCACTAGCAAATTTTCTATAGGTATTTTTTCTTTAGTTAACCAATATAAAACCGCTTTACCACTTAAATTCATATACGTGTTTGGCTTCAACAGAATAAACGTTCTGCCTTTAAGTTTATAAGTGGTTACATCTCCTAATTTTTGTGTTTCAAAAGTTAAAGCTTCTTGTTTGGCAAAAAAATCTAATATTTTAAACCCAATATTATGCCTTGTGTTTTCGTATTTTTCTCCAATATTTCCTAAACCAACAATTAAAAATTTCTTCATAGGGTTGTTTTCTTTTACGTATTCTTTCTTTTTAAATAAGTTTTTTAAAAACTGACACATAAAAGTTTCTTTTTGTAAAAATAAAAAAGCATCCTGAATAAACAGAATGCTTTATATTATTTAGTTAGGAATAAAAGCTTATTCGCTAGCCGCAGGTGCTTCCGCATCAGTTTTTGGTGCTTCTGCTCCTCCTTCAGCAGTAGCTTCTGCTCCTTCTGCTCCTTCAGCGCCTTCTTCTAATTCTTCATCTTCTTCTTCGTCAACAATTGCAGTTCTAGCTGTTTTGATTTGGCATACTACCGTGTTGTCAGTATGTAAAAAAGTATAATCACCACTTGGTAATTCACCAACCGCAACTTTATCACCAATTTTTAAAGGTGTAATATCGATTTCAATAAAATCTGGTAAGTTAGCTGGTAAAGCTTTAATACGTAATTTTCTGTTGTTTTTTCTTAAAACACCACCATTTTTAACACCTCTTGAGTTACCTACTAGGCGTACTGGTATGTTTAATGCAATTTCCTTGTCGTCAAATAATTGATAAAAGTCTACGTGTAATATTCTATCAGTAACCGGGTGAAATTGAATGTCTTGAAGTACCGCATTTAAGGTTTCTCCATTGTCTAATTTAATCACAACTGTATGCGCATTTGCGGTGTATACAAGTTTAGAGAATGCTAATTCTGGTGCTGAGAAATGCAATGGTTTATCTCCTCCGTATAATACGCAAGGAACCTGACCAGCATTACGTATGGCTTTTGTTGCTTTTTTGCCAACGCTTTCTCTTTGAGATCCGTTAATTGTAATTGATTTCATAATTGTTATTTATTGTTATTTAATTGTATTATGAAAACTCGTTGAATATAAATTTTTAATTAATTAGAAAATCTATATTTCTTCTCGTTTTCATTTTTTCTATTTTATAATTTAATTAATACTCATTTTTTAAAACGCTTTCACGAATGTGACTTACATCACAAATTTTGAACTAATAGATTGATTATTGTGCACTTTATCCATAACATCTGCAAACAATTGTGCGCAACTTAAAACTTTAATTTTATCACTTAAAGGTTTAACAGGTATCGTGTCGGTAACTATAAGTTCCTCTAATTTTGAATTATTTATGTTATCATACGCTTTTCCAGATAAAATAGGATGCGTACAAATAGCTCTCACGCTTAAGGCGCCACGTTCCATCATTAAATCGGCAGCTTTTGTTAACGTTCCTGCTGTATCAACCATATCATCAACCAAAACTACATTTTTACCTGTTACATCACCAATTAGTTCCATGTGAGAAATCACATTAGCCTTGGCTCGTTGTTTATAACAAATAACCACATCGCTCTCTAAGGCTTTAGAATAAGCATAAGCTCTTTTCGAACCTCCCATATCGGGTGAAGCAATAGTTAAATTATCCAATTTTAAACTCTTTACATAAGGCAGAAAAATTGTTGACGCAAATAAATGATCTACAGGTTTTTCAAAAAATCCTTGAATCTGATCAGCGTGTAAATCCATGGTGATAATACGCGTTGCACCAGCAGCTTCTAGCATTTTTGCTACTAATTTTGCCGCGATTGGCACTCTAGGTTTATCTTTTCTGTCTTGTCTTGCCCATCCAAAATAAGGTAATACAGCTGTAATATGTCTTGCTGAAGCTCGTTTCGCCGCGTCTATCATCAATAACATTTCCATTAAGTTTTCTGCTCCAGGATTTGTTGAACCAATAATAAAAATTCTAGTCCCACGAATAGACTCTTCATACGAAGGTTGAAACTCTCCATCACTATAAGTAGAAGTAATTACTTTACCCAAATCTGTACCAAAAGCCTTGGCTATTTTTTCACCAAGAATTTTACTTTGCGTACAGGCAAATATTTTAGCTTCTGTTATTACTAATGGCATGGTTAACTTATTGTTTTAGAGCACGCAAACACGACGTGATTTTTTACGAGGTGCAAATTTATGCATTTATTTTAACCTAAAAAGTATAATGAGGAGTATTTTTATGATTAATCTAGAAAAAATATATATTTTTGCTGTCCAAAATTAGCTCAAGTGGCGGAATTGGTAGACGCGCTGGATTCAAAATCCAGTTCTTTCGGGAGTGTGGGTTCGATTCCCACCTTGAGTACATGTTAAAACCGTAATTACTTTATTAATAAAGTGTTACGGTTTTTGTTTTCTATATAGTCTGCATATTAATTATAATAAGAGTTTTTGCCTAGATATTTATTTTTTAGCCTTAAAAATTTACCATTATTTCAACGGATTTTTTGACATTTCCTTCCTTTTAATAGAATAAAACAAATGAAATATCGAGTAATTTCGGCTTTTTTGATTTTTCTTCAGTTATTGTCGGCTTAATATTAAACCCCAAATTAAAATGAAAAAATTAAGTTTACTCTTTGTAATTATCCTTGCCATATCATCCTGCGACCAGGAATCTATTGTATCTGATATGGAAGAATTTAAACTCGAAAAAAAGTCTATTAAAAAGAAAGGAAAAAAAGTCGATATCTGTCACAAAGGAAAAATAATTAACGTAAGTGTTAATGCAATTGGTGGACATCTAGGACATGGCGACGCGATTGATATGGACGGTGATGGTTTTTTTAATATTGAAAACCGGTGTTCTGAAACAGACTATGATGATACTATTCCGTTTGACCAAAGTACTTTGGAAGATGAAGATGGAGACGGTTTTTTTCCAATTGACAACCCCTTCACCGACATAGATTGTGATGATTCAGACCCTAATGTAAATCCTGGTGCAGTAGAAATAAGTAACAATGGTATAGACGACAACTGCGATGGTGTTGTTGACGAAGGAAGTAGTAATTGCGTGGAATGTGATGCTGCTCAAGATTTTTGTAATTGGTATGAGGATAATAAAGCTAATACTAATATCTGTTATACAATATATCCTGCTGAAATAGTGTTTTGGAATAATGGTAATGTGGAATTTAGCATTATGGATAGTTCTTTCTGTTTCACAGCTATTAGCGACTTTTTAGACGATAAAAATGAAGTTAAGCAATGTTCTGAATAAGATAGTAGATGCAGATTTGATAAACTGGAAAACTTGCTTTCCAAGAAACGAAATAACCACATAATCATTTCGTTATACTTTTAAAAAACTCCTCATCTTATGGGGAGTTTTTTAATTAATTTATTGCCCATTAAAACATCTTAATTGTTTTTAAATAAAGAAACTAACGGCCATAACGACATAATGAAGGAGGCTAAAACCAAAATTCCAAATAGATAAATTAAAGTTTTAGTAGTTCTTGTATTGTGTCTAATTTCTCTAAGGTTTCTATAAATGCCTTCTTGAATTTCTCTGTCGCTTAAGTCTTCCGTCTTTTTTTTCATAATTAATAGCATTAATTAAACATCTTTTTAAAAAAAGTATAAATGTTAATATTAACTTATTAAACAATGCTATAAATTATAACCGAGAGAATTTTATGAATTAAAGTATTGCGCTTTAAACAAACGTATTAAAAATAACCTGTATAGGAAAACATCTACATAATAATATAACATTTCGTATTTTTTAATTTATGATTCTAAGGGAACTAATAACACTGGTATTTTTGATTTTTTAACAATTTCATTCGAAACACTTTCTAAAAACACTTTGTAAATAAAACTATGTTTATTATTGCCCATAATTATTAAATCAATATGTAACTTTTCCACTTCAAACAATAGGGTTTCAACCGTTGGTCCTTGCACCAGTAAACTTGATGCATTAACTCCTTTATTATTTATAGTATGGCTATAGTCTTGGAGTATTTTGTGTTCTTTTTTAAGTTCTAAAGCACGTCTTTCCCGTTCATTATTTGGATCGGACCCTCCTATATAAGGAACAAAATCTGGCTCTGGTGCAGCAATATGTACTAACCATATTTTCGAATTGAATTGCTCTGCCAATTTAATTCCCTGATCTATTAATTTCTGTTCGTTGGAATTAAATTCAATTGGAATTAAAATATTTTTCATGATACAGCTTATTATATAATGTAATAAGGTAAATAAACTTCAAAAAATAAAAAATGATAAAAATCAGAAAATCAATTAATTCCAATGTGCCATATACGTATTAAAATATATTTACATACTTATATCTATTTTCTATGCTACAGGTTTTAATTACCTTTGTGCAACTTAATACATTTGTTTTATGATATATTCAATGACAGGTTACGGGAAATCTGTTTTGCAATTGCCAACAAAAAAAATAACTATAGAGCTTAAATCTTTAAATAGTAAAAGTTTAGATTTAAACGCTAGAATGCCTTCTATTTACAGAGAAAAAGAATTGGCGATTAGAAAAATACTCGCAGATAAACTTGTTAGAGGAAAAGTTGATTTTTCAATTTTTGTAGAAACTACTGCTGAAGACACCTCAACTCAAATAAACACACCTGTTGTAAAGCAATACATGAAACAACTAAGGGAAGTTGTAAATAGCGATGATTTAGAGCTTCTTAAAATGGCGGTTCGTTTCCCCGATGCGCTTAATACGGTACGTGAAGAAATTGATGAAACGGAATGGAAAGCTATAGAAACTGAAACACACAAGGCTATAAACGCTTTAATACAGCATAGATTAGATGAAGGCAAAGTGCTGGAAAAAGACTTTAATAACCGCGTAGTAAATATTGAAAACCTACTTAATCTGGTAGTGTCTATGGACCCAGAGCGCGTTGAAGGTGTTCGTGAGCGTTTACTAAAAGGTGTTGAAGATTTAAAAGAGAAATACGACGAAAACCGCTTTGAACAAGAATTGGTGTATTACATTGAAAAGTTTGATATTACCGAAGAAAAAGTGCGTTTAAAAAACCATTTAAATTATTTTACCGAATCTATAAATTCAAAAGATTCCAACGGAAAAAAATTAGGGTTTATTGGTCAGGAAATGGGTCGCGAAATAAACACTATAGGTTCTAAAAGTAATTATGCGCCCATGCAACAATTGGTGGTACAAATGAAAGATGAATTGGAAAAAATTAAGGAACAATTATTGAATGTTCTTTAATAAATACAATTTTACACATCAAAAAATAGCTTAGTATATTGACAAAAGATAATATAAATAAAGGTGGAAAATTAATAGTGTTTTCAGCGCCTTCAGGATCGGGAAAAACAACCCTTGTAAGGCATTTACTTGGCTTAGAAAAATTAAATTTAGAGTTTTCTATTTCGGCAACTTCCAGAGAAAAACGGGGCACAGAAATAGAAGGGTCAGATTATTACTTTTTATCTGCTAAAGCCTTTAAAACTAAAATAAAGAACGAAGAATTTTTAGAATGGGAAGAGGTTTATCGCGATAATTTTTACGGCACTTTAAAAACGGAAGTGGAACGTATTTGGGCAAAAGGCAAAAACGTTATTTTTGATATTGATGTTTCTGGTGGCCTGCGTATAAAACGAAAATTCCCGGAGCAAACGTTGGCGGTTTTTGTAAAACCACCAAGTATTGATGAGCTTAAAATTAGATTAAAAAAACGCAAAACTGAAAGTGCCGATAAAATAAATATGCGTGTAGCAAAAGCATCGGCAGAATTAGCTACCGCACCGCTTTTTGATGTGGTTATTGTAAATGATAATTTAGATAAAGCATTACAGCAAGCAGAAGTTTTAGTTAGTGATTTTTTAAAAGCATAAAATGAAAATCGGATTGTTTTTTGGATCTTTTAATCCCATTCACATTGGGCATTTGGTTATTGCCAACCATTTGGCAGAACATAGCGATTTAAACCAAATTTGGTTCGTGGTAACACCGCATAATCCCTTTAAAAATAAAAGTAGTTTGCTAGATAATTACCAACGCTTAGAAATGGTGTATCGTGCCACTAAAGACTATACAAAATTAAAACCAAGTGATATAGAATTTAACTTACCACAGCCTAATTATACGGTTAATACGCTTGCCTATTTACAAGAAAAGTATCCAGATTACGAGTTTGCTTTAATTATGGGAGAAGACAATTTAAAGAGTTTTCATAAGTGGAAAAACTACACACATATTCTGGAAAACCATCATATTTACGTG
>NZ_JABDMV010000131.1 GCF_013001275.1 Flaviramulus sp. | reverse complement strand
ATTCTGTCATAAACATTTGCTAATCCTCCGCCGATAATGCTGGAAAATGCAAAAAGGGACCAATTATCTAAAGATTTATCCTTTATAATATATCTTAGTACAAATCCTAAAACAAGAATTGGTAATAAAAGTAATAAAATAAGTCTAAGCGTATCATTCAATTCGCTGCCCATTCCAAGAAAAGCGCCTTTATTTTCGACATTCATCATTATAAAAACATCACCAATCAATGAAATTCGTTCACTAGCTCGAGTTTCTGTTTGACCAACTATATTAGCTCTTACAAGAACTTTGGAAATTTGATCGATTGCAATTGTTAAGATTATAACTAATGTTATAAAAATTGACCGTTTAGTTAATTTCATTTAACTATTAATTTCAAATGTTGCTGAGGCAGTTTCTGCTGTTCGATCAATCTTTTTTACTAAACCTTGTAAAACTTTTCCCGGTCCAACTTCGGTAAACAATGTTGCACCATCGGTAATCATTTGTTGTATAGATTGAGTCCAACGTACTGGCGCAGTTAATTGTGAGATTAAATTGGTTTTTATTGCGGAATTATCAATAACAGCATTAGCAGTTACATTTTGGTAAATTGGGCAATTTGGTTCACTAAAAATTGTATTTTCTATAGCGGCGGCAAGTTCTTCGCGCGCTGGTTCCATTAATGGAGAGTGAAACGCTCCACCTACTGGTAATACTAATGCACGTCTTGCACCTTCCTTTGTTAAGGCTTCGCAAGCTTTATTTATAGCCTCTACTTCACCAGATATAACCAATTGGCCAGGGCAATTATAATTTGCGGCTACAACAATACCTTCCGTCATCGCACAAATTTTTTCAACAATATCATCATCGAGTCCTAAAACCGCCGCCATGGTACTGGGTTGAAATTCACATGCTTTTTGCATTGCGATTGCACGTTGTGAAACTAATTTTAAACCATCTTCAAAGTTTAAAGTACCATTTGCTACTAACGCCGAAAATTCTCCAAGCGAGTGTCCTGCAACCATATCAGGTTTGAAATTATCACCTAACGTTTTTGCTAATATCACGGAGTGTAAAAATATCGCCGGTTGTGTAACTTTAGTTTCTTTAAGGTTTTCGGCAGATCCTTCAAACATTATATCTGTAATATTGAACCCTAAAATAGCATTAGCCTGTTCAAATAAATTTTGAGCTAAAGGTGAGTTTTCGTATAAGTCTAAACCCATTCCAGAGAATTGGGCGCCTTGACCTGGAAATATATATGCTTTCATGTAGTTTTGTTTTAGATGTTGCAAAAATAGAAATAAAATTAGAACTATAAATTATTACTTGCTGCTTCTGCACATCGTTCACCATCCATTGCGGCAGAGACAATTCCACCGGCATAACCACCTCCTTCGCCACAGGGATATAGGTTTGTAATTTGAGGGTGTGATAATGTCTCATTTCTTGGAATTGATACTGGTGATGAGGTTCTAGATTCTACACCAACAATATTGGCTTCTTGGGTATAATACCCTTTCATTTTTTGTCCGAAAGCTTGAAATCCTTTTCGTAATCTGCTTCCAATTAATTTTGGTAAAAGTGAATGTAATGGGGCTGAATTTAAACCAGGTTGATACGAAGTTGAGTTTAAAATTGTTGATAGTTTGCCTTGAACAAAATCTGTTAATCTTTGTGCCGGTGCTACTTGACTTCTATTGCCGGCGGTATAAGCCAGTTTTTCTAAATTTTTTTGATACTCCAATCCTTTTAAGGCACCATAGTGTTCGTATTTTGGTAAATCTTTATTCACATCAATTTCAACAACAATTCCTGAATTAGCATATAAATTATTCCTTTTGGATGGCGACATACCGTTTACAACTACTTCGCCATTTGCTGTGGCAGCAGGAACAATAAATCCACCAGGACACATACAAAAAGAATAAACACCTCTCTCGTTTACTTGCTGTACTAAACCATATGAAGCAGCAGGTAATAATTTGTGGCGCTTTCCGTTACAATGATATTGGATCGAATCTATTATATGTTGAGGATGTTCAACACGAACGCCCATAGCAAACGACTTAGCTTCTAACTTTATTTGCTTCTCATGAAGTAAATAGAAAATATCTCTCGCCGAATGTCCTGTCGCCAGAATAACTTTTTTAACTGACATTTCGCTTGATCCATTAAGTTGAATAGCTTGTATTTTGTTATTTTTTATAATGAAATCTGTAACGCGTGATTCAAAATGAATTTCACCGCCATATTTAATTATAGTTTCACGAATATTTTGAACTACTTTTGGTAATTTGTTAGTACCAATATGTGGATGAGCATCGATTAATATTTGCTCGGTAGCCCCATGAAATACCAGGTTTTCAAAAATTCGGCGTACATCGCCCCTTTTTAAGCTTCTCGTATAAAGTTTACCGTCACTATAAGTTCCTGCACCACCTTCACCGAAGCAATAATTAGAATCTTCGTTAACAATATGATCTTGATTAATAGCTTTTAAATCACGCCGCCTATCTTTAACATTTTTACCACGCTCTAAAACTACTGGTTTAAAACCTAGTTCTATACAGCGTAAAGCGGCATACATGCCTGCGGGACCAAAACCAATGATATGTATTGGCTTTGCTTTCGAGACATCTTTATAATTAAATTGATAATCAGAATTTTCAGGAAGCGGTTCTTTTATATAAACGGCTACTTTATAATTTAAAATTATTTTTGGTTTACGAGCATCAATTGATTTTCGAAGAATTTTTATTCCAGAAATATCCTGTCTGTCTATATCTAATTTCAAAGCCGTTTTTAAAACAAGAATATCACTAATTTCTTCTTCTTTAAGAGTAATACGAAGTTGTATTTCTTTTACCATAAGGCAAAATTAGCGAATTTGAAATTGAAGGATTGATATAAGGTGAGCGAATTTATTTAGCTATTAAATAATATAGTTCAAACTATTTTCTTTTGTAAGTTATAAAAGAAAATTCATAATCGTGGTCTTTGTCTTTTTTATGCAAATAGTTCGCAGTTTCTTTCCAAAAGTTAGTATCTATATTAGGAAAAAATGTATCAGCTTCAAAATTCTCGTGTACTCGGGTTATTTCAATTTTATCGGCAATAGATAATGCTTGTTTGTAAATTTCTCCTCCGCCAATTATAAAAGTTTCAGTATCGTTTTTTGATGCCAAAATAGCATGTTCTAAACTATTTACTAATATTACGCCGTCTGGTACTTGATAATCTTTTTGTCTTGAAATTACAACATGGGTTCTGTTAGGTAAAGGCTTCGGGAAACTTTCAAATGTTTTACGCCCCATTATAATATGGTGGCCGCTTGTTAAAGCCTTGAATCGTTTTAAATCGTCACTTAAATGCCAAATAAGTTTATTGCCTTTTCCTATGGCATTATTTTCTGCAGCCGCTACAATTATAATGAGCTCATTTTTTTTTTGCTCATTTTTTGTTTCTTTATTTGATGCTGGAATTGCTAGGTCATTTACAACATTCTTTTTTAGTTTTTCAATTCGTTCTTGTTGTTTAGCTACCAATTTTTCTAATTGTTGCTTTTCCCATGCTTTCCCCAAAAATTTATTAGTAATAAACACATTGAAAAGATGATATATAAATAAAAACAGCCATAAAAGTATAGCATATAAGAACCACTCCTTCCCAAAAATTGTAAATTCTTTACCAATACCCAGAATCGTATTTGCTATTATTAAAAATACAGCACCAATTAAAAAAATAACGAAATGAATGTATAAGTGTTTTTTTTGTTTAATGCGTTTTTGTGCATTTTCAATTAACTCTAATTGGTCTTTATCTATTTGTGGGGCAGATTTCTTTTTTCCAAACATACTTGTAAATTAATAGTTGTAAAGTTAAGTCATTTTACAGAATTAAATCTAATAATAAAATACATAAAGTTTAGACTTTTCCGAAATCGTTTTAGTGGTAAAAACCACTGATAATCAGTTAAAAAGGCAGGTTTTATAGTTGTTGATTTTATAATTATTTTCCTAATTTTTTGTCTACTTTATTTTTTTAATGAAAACTACCTATCAAATTGATAATTTTTTAAAAGTAAAGAGTCTAATATAGTTACAGATAAATATTTGTTTATAAATTTGTACAGTAATTATGACTTTTAAATTAAATAAACGAACAAAAAAATAAAATTATGGCAATAAAAAAGCAATTTTTAAAAAGTAAGCCAGTTTGTAAAGTAACTTTTGCTTTACCTGCAGAAGACGCAAAAAAAGTTTCTGTAGTAGGATCTTTTAATGATTGGAACGCAAAAAAAGCGCCTCTTAAAAAATTAAAAAACGGTACTTTTAAAGGCACTTTAGATTTAGAGACAGGTAACACTTATGAGTTTAAGTACATTGTAGATGGTGTATACGTAAATGACGATTCTGCTGATGCATATGCATGGAATGATTATGCAGGTGCTGAAAATGGCATTATAAAATTATAGTAAAAAACATAGATAATTTTTAAAGCACCTTGAAAAAGGTGCTTTTTTTATTTATACTGCCACTGCTCCTTTGATATGCGGATGTGGATTATAGTCTACTAAAGTGAAGTCCTCAAATTTGAAGTTAAAAATATCTTTTACTTGCGGATTAATAATCATTTTTGGTAGAGGTCGTATATCTCTTGAAAGCTGAAGCTCTAATTGCTCTATATGATTACTATAAATGTGGGCATCACCAAAAGTGTGTATAAATTCACCAGCTTGATAACCACAAACTTGAGCCATCATCATTGTAAATAAAGCGTATGATGCTATGTTAAAAGGAACACCTAAAAATATATCTGCACTTCGTTGATATAACTGACAAGATAATTTGCCATTTGCTACATAAAACTGAAAAAATGCATGACATGGAGGTAATGCTGCTTTTCCATTAGCTACGTTTTCGCTAAACGTTTTTGATGTGTCGGGCAATACAGAAGGATTCCATGCAGAAACTAACATTCTACGACTATTAGGGTTATTCTTTAATGACTGAACTACCTCTTTAATTTGATCTATTTCATCACCATTCCAATTTCGCCATTGATATCCGTAAACAGGGCCAAGGTCGCCATTTTCATCAGCCCAATCATTCCAAATACGCACACCATTTTCAGTTAAATAATTGATATTAGTATCACCTTTTAAAAACCAAAGCAATTCATAAACAATCGATTTTAAATGTAGCTTTTTCGTAGTGACCATTGGGAAACCTTCGCTTAAATCAAAACGCATTTGATGACCAAATACACTTTTTGTACCAGTGCCAGTGCGGTCTCCTTTTTCGTTACCATTTTCTAAAACATGTTTAACTAAATCGTGATATTGCTTCATTATATTTTTTAGTTTTCAAGAGTTTAAAAATAAAAAATAAGGGTTGAATCTAAACGATACAACCCTTATTTTATTTAAAAGTTATTAACTGTTTTAGCCAATTATCATTCCTGCAATGGTAGCCGAAATTAATGAGGCAATTGTACCACCTAATAAGGCTTTCATGCCAAATTTAGATAGGGTTTTACGCTGCCCAGGTGCCAACGATCCAATACCACCAATTTGTATTCCTATTGAGGCGAAATTAGCAAAACCACATAGCATATATGTTGCCATGATAATAGATTTTTCGTAATTAAGATGAATAGCATTAGTGACATCTTTTAAATCTCTTAATTGTATATATCCTATAAATTCACTGGCAGCTAATTTAATGCCTAACAATTGTCCCATCAAGGCCATGTCTTCTTTAGCGACTCCAATTAACCACATAAGAGGTGCAAATGCATATCCCAATATCAGCTCTAGTGATAAGTTTTCATATGAAGTATTACTTGCAATCCAACCATTTAAAGTGGTAACATCTCCAATCCAACCTAAAATACCATTAAACATAGCAATAAATGCAACAAAGACTAATAGCATTGCTCCAACATTTACAGCTAATTTTAATCCTTCGGTTGTTCCGTTTGCAATGGCATCTAAAAAATTAGAACCTATTTTTTCTTGAGAAACGGAAACATCAGTATTTACTGATTCGGTTTGCGGATATAATATTTTTGAGATTACAATCGCTCCGGGCGCTGCCATAACCGATGCTGCCAATAGGTGTTTTGCATAAAATAAGCGTAACGAAGGATCGTCGCCACCAAGAAAGCCTATGTATGCTGCTAAAACCGCACCAGCCACAGTAGCCATACCGCCAATCATAACTAATAGCATTTCAGACTTATTCATTTTCTCTAAGTAAGCCTTTATTAAAAGGGGTGCTTCTGTTTGTCCTAAAAATATGTTTCCAGCTACACTTAAACTTTCTGCTCCTGAAATTTTTAATGCTTTTGAAAGTAACCAAGCCATAGCTTTAACTACTTTTTGAATGATTCCTAAATAAAACAAAACAGATGTTAATGCAGAAAAGAATATAATTGTTGGTAAAACTTGGAAGGCAAAAATGAAACCGAATGTATCCATATCTACCACCAATCCTTCAAATAGAAATTTGCTTCCCGCTCTTGTAAAATCTAAAACACTAACAAATAATCCTCCAACAAATTCAAAAATAGCTTTAATAAATTCAACTTTTAAAACACCAATTGCAATAAGTAATTGAAAAGCTAACCCAATACCAACAATCTTCCAATCAATAGCTTTTCTATTACTACTAAAAAGAAAGGCTAAAAATATTAAGGAAATCATTCCTAAAACACCTCGCCAGATACTATTTATAGAGAATCCTTGACTAGGAATAATTGAACTTGGGGTTTCGGATTGTGAGTTGGATTCGGAAATAATTTCATTTTCAGAGATACTAATATTTGTTGTATCCTTACTACTGTTATGAACAACGGAAATGTCATTAATAGTGTCGAGTGGAATTGTTTTGTCTAAATCTTGTGCTATTACTGTTGAAGTGAAAAAGAAAAAAATAGCAACAAAAAACAAAAACAATTTTCTCATAATTTAAAATGGGTATTATTCTCTTTTTGAGATTTCATCACGAATATGAGCTGCTTTTTCATAATCTTCGTTGTTAACAGCTTCTTCTAATAAATTATTCAGCTCTTCAATTGTTTTGCCTTTAAAGTTTTCTCGTGGTTGATTTGGTTCTAATTCATTCGCTACCAACTCGTCCATTAAAATACTATCTTCATTTTCTTCGTCTTCTTTTTTAGGATTCACTTTTAAGTAAATACCAGCTTTATCAAGAATATTTTTATAAGTAAAAATCGGCGCTTGAAAACGAAGTGCTAAAGCAATAGCATCACTAGTTCTTGCGTCAATAATTTCTTCAATTTTATCGCGTTCGCAAATTAAACTTGAATAAAAAACGCCATCAACCAATTTGTGAATAATAACTTGTTTTACAACAATGTCAAACCGATCTGAAAAATTTTTAAACAAATCATGGGTTAGTGGCCTTGGAGGGCTTATTTCTTTTTCTAAAGCTATTGCAATCGATTGTGCTTCAAACGCGCCAATTACAATTGGAAGTTTGCGATCCCCGTCAACCTCGTTTAAAATCAATGCATACGCGCCATTTTGGGTTTGGCTGTACGAGATACCTTTTATATTTAATCTTACTAAACTCATAATTTATTAAAACACAAATAACTGTTTAAATTAGGACTTTACCAACTGCATTAGGCAGATTTAAGATATAATGCCAGTTTAATCGGTTCTATAGAACTATACAATTTAAAAAAATTAATTTATTGTTGTGCTTTAAATGCTTTTAATTTTTCAATTAACGCTGGTACAACTTCAAAAGCATCTCCAACTACCCCATAATCGGCAGCTTTAAAGAAAGGTGCTTCTGGGTCCGTATTAATCACAATTTTAACTTTTGAAGCGTTAATACCTGCTAAATGTTGAATAGCACCCGAAATTCCGATGGCAATGTAAAGATTGGCAGCTACTGGTTTACCAGTTTGGCCAACGTGCTCGCTGTGGGGCCTCCAACCTAAGTCGGAAACTGGTTTAGAACATGCAGTGGCGGCGCCTAAAACATCGGCTAATTCTTCAATCATTCCCCAATTTTCAGGGCCTTTTAATCCACGACCTGCGGATACGACGATTTCTGCGTCAGCGATTGTTACTTTGTCAGTTGCTTTATCTACAGACTCAACGGTTACGCCAAATTCTGGGATGGAAGGCGAAAAATCTTCCGTGGTAGCGCTACCGCTATTTTCAACTAACCCAAATGAGTTATTTGAAACTCCAACAATTTTTATATCGGTATTAATTTTGGCAATTTCAAATGCTTTATTTGTAAATGCGGTACGTTTAACCGTAAATGGGTTTGTATTAGAAGGTGCTTCAATAACGTTTGTAGCATAACCAGCATTTAAACCTACGGCTAAAAGTGGAGCTAAATATTTACTATCTGCACTAGAACTAACTATAACGACTTTGGCTGCTTCATTTTCTGCCGCTTGTTTGATTACCGCGGCATAAACATTCGCGTTAAATTTAACTAATTGGGCGTTCTTTATATTTAGGACTTTATCAACACCATAATTTCCTAAAACGGAAGTGTCATTTGCATTTATAGCTACTGCTGTAACGGTTGTTCCTAACTGTGTTGCAACGGCTTTGGCATAAGATGCAACTTCTAAAGCTGTTTTTTTAAATGCGCCTTTTTCTGATTCTGTATATACTAAAACTGACATAAATCTTATTTTTAAATCACTTTAGCTTCGTTATGAAGCAAGTTAATTAATTCATCTAAATTATCTGGAGAGACTAAAGTAACTGCTCCTTTTGGTGTAGGTTTTTCAAAAGAAACAGAAGTTGTTTCGGCACTCACATCAATTGGTTCAACCACAGTTAAAGGTTTTTGACGCGCCATCATGATACCTCTCATATTTGGAATTCGTAAATCACTTTCTTCAACTAAACCTTTTTGCCCACCAATTACTAAAGGTAAGGACGTTGATACGGTTTCTTTACCACCATCAATTTCTCTTATTGCTTTTGCAGAAGTACCGTCAACCTCAAGGTTAATACAATTGTTTACAAAGTTAGCACCAATTAATCCAGCGATCATTCCTGGAACCATGCCTCCGTTATAATCAATCGATTCTCTACCAGCAATAACCAAATCATACCCTCCATCTTTTACAATATTTGCAAGTTGTTTTGCTACGGAAAAACCATCAGAAGCAGGCGTATTTACTCGTATGGCAGCATCGGCACCAATTGCTAAAGCCTTGCGTAGAGTAGGCTCTGTTTCTGTTCCGCCTACATTTACAACGGTTACATTTGCGCCTTGTTTTTCTTTAAACCACATAGCTCTTGTTAATCCAAATTCATCATTTGGGTTAATAACAAATTGTACACCATTTGTATCAAATTTTGTGTCGCCATCAGTAAAATTAATCTTTGATGTAGTGTCTGGAACGTGACTAATACACACTAATATTTTCATAATTTTTATATTAAAATGTCTTATTTTTTATGTGGCTACGAAGTTAATTATTTTATTTTGAAAAAATACTATGCGCGCATAATAAATTTTAAATAAAACTTATAAGTGTGTAAGTCATTTATTGTTATTTTTGCTTTTAGAATTAAAATAAATTTTAATGAAGACTATTCAATTTAGAGAAGCTATTTGCGAAGCAATGAGTGAGGAAATGCGCAGAGATGAAAGCATTTACTTAATGGGTGAAGAAGTAGCAGAATATAACGGCGCGTACAAAGCATCGAAAGGAATGTTAGATGAATTTGGGCCAAAACGAGTTATCGACACACCAATTGCAGAACTTGGTTTTGCAGGTATAGCTGTGGGTTCTACTATGACAGGTAACAGACCAATTGTAGAATACATGACCTTTAACTTCTCTTTAGTTGGAATTGATCAAATAATAAATAATGCCGCAAAAATCAGACAAATGTCGGGTGGTCAATTTAAATGTCCAATTGTTTTTCGTGGCCCAACAGGTTCTGCAGGGCAATTAGGCGCAACACATTCACAAGCTTTCGAGAATTGGTTTGCAAATACACCAGGTTTAAAAGTGGTAGTTCCATCAAATCCTTACGATGCTAAAGGTCTTTTAAAAGCAGCTATTCGTGATGATGATCCGGTTATTTTCATGGAAAGTGAGCAGATGTATGGCGATAAAGGTGAAGTGCCAGAAGGCGAATATATTTTACCCTTAGGCGTTGCAGAAATTAAACGTGAAGGTACTGATGTAACAATAGTGTCTTTTGGAAAAATAATAAAAGAGGCTTACAAAGCTGCTGATGAATTGGAGAAGGAAGGAATTTCTTGCGAGATAATTGATTTGCGTACCGTTCGTCCAATGGATAGAAAAGCAATTTTAGAATCTGTTAAGAAAACAAATCGATTGGTGGTTTTAGAAGAAGCATGGCCTTTTGGAAATGTGGCAACTGAAATCACATATTTGGTACAAAGCGAAGCTTTTGACTATTTAGATGCTCCAATTCAAAGAATAAATACAGCAGACACACCTGCACCCTATTCACCAGTTTTATTAGCAGAATGGTTACCAAATCATGAAGATGTTATTAAAGCTGTTAAAAAAGTAATGTATAAATAAATCGTATTTTATTACGTTATATAAACTTCATTAGCACGATTGTTGATGAAGTTTTTTTGTATTATGAACACAAGACTACTTATTGCCCTTTTTTTTCTCGGAATTTTTTCCTCATTCGCTCAAACAAAAGTTAGTGGTCACGTGTACGATGATTTTAATGAACCTATATCTTTCGCTAACGTAATTTTTAAAGGATCTACCCAAGGGACCATTACCAATGAAGATGGTAAATTTTATTTAGAATCTGATCAAACTTGGAATACCTTAACAGTATCGTTTATTGGATACGAAACGTTAATAATTCCGCTAGATAAGAAAGTAAATTACAACCTTAAGTTTATCCTTAAAGAAGAGGCAGCACAGTTAGATGCAGTAGTTATTGTATCTGGAAAACAATCTAAAAAAAATAACCCTGCGATAGATTTACTTCGAAAAATTTGGGCACATAAACGTAGCAATGGTCTAAAACAATTTAAACAATACGAATACGATAAATACGAAAAAGTAGAATTTGATATTAATACTATTGATAGTGCATTAATAAAAAGCAAGCTTTTTAGAGGGATGGAATTTGTTTTTAACGAAGTTGATACCTCAAGAGTAACCGGTAAAACTTATTTGCCAATTTTTATAAACGAAGCCGTATCAAAAGTTTATGGCGATAACGTAATTAATAAAACCAAAGTAGATTTAAAAGGAAACAAAAACTCCGGTTTTAGTGATAATCAAATAATTATAGATTTTGTAGATGATTTGTATGCCGATTTCAATGTATACGATAATTACTTAAAATTTTTCGATAAAAGTTTTGTGAGTCCACTTTCCAGAACAGGAATAAGTACTTATAACTATGTATTGTCCGATAGCGCATTTATAGATAATAAATGGTGTTACAATATTATTTATTATCCACGCCGTAAAAACGAATTGACGTTTAAAGGCGATTTTTGGGTTGCCGATACTACTTATGCGATAAAGGAAATTAACCTTCAAGCATCAAAAAGCGCCAATATTAACTGGGTGAAAGAAATTTATATTGAGCAAGAATTTGAAGTGCTTAGTGATTCTTTATTTCTAGTGAAACGCGATTATATGATGAGTGATTTTGCTTTCAACAAAAAAGAGAAATCGCGAGGTGTTTATGGTAAGCGAACCACGTTATACAACAATTATAAATTTGATATTGAAAAGGATAAAAAATTCTATGAAACAGAAGTTTATAATTACGACAAAGATGTATATGATAGAGATGATGAATTTTGGGCAGAAAATCGTTTAGAATCTTTAAATAAAGATGAGCAAGGCGTTTACAAAATGCTAGATACTTTAAAAACGGTTAAAAAGTTTAAAAGGTTATATAATTTAGGAAGCATTTTAGCATCTGGCTATATTGAGTTTAACGAATTGCCTTTAGATTACGGACCCATATTTTCAACTTTTGGATTTAATGAAGTAGAAGGCTTACGCCTACGTTCTGGTGGTCGAACTTATTTTGGAAAAAACGACTTATGGCGTTTGGAGGGTTTTTTGGCTTATGGATTTAATGATGATAAGTTTAAATACGGCATTTCTGGAAAATGGTTAATCGATAAGAAAAATAGGCTAATTATTTCTGGAGGAAATCGAAGAGACGTAGAACAAATAGGCGCGAGTTTAACCACGAGTACAGATGTTTTAGGAAGAAGCTTAGCATCATCATCGGTTATTGGAACGGGAGCAAATGATAAATTAACATCTATAAACTTAACCAGTTTAGCTATAGAAGTTGAGCCATGGCGGAATGCTATTTTTAGACTAGGCGCCAATTATAGAACTTTACAATCTGCATCACCCACATTTAGTTTAGATTATAATACGGATAACGGTATTGAATCAGAAATTAAACAATTTGAAAGCGCACTATCGATATCATATTTTCCAAAAAGGAAAATGACTGGTTATGGTGTGGAGCGCCGAAATGCAAACGATGATTTTGCGCGCCTTTTTGCTCAAGTAAGTCTTGGTGATAAAAGTATAATGAGTAGCGATTTTGATTATACAAAAGTTCAGTTTTCATACACGCAACCTTGGCAAATGGGTGGTTTTGGAAGATTGTATACAACTATTGAAGCAGGTAAAACCTTTGGTGAAGTACCACTTGGCTTGTTAAGTGTTATTCCCGGAAATCAATCATACTTCTCAATTTATAACACGTTTTCGCAGTTAGACTTTTACGAATTTGTGTCTGATACCTACACATCTTTTCATTTTGAACATAATTTTAACGGACGTTTCTTTTCTAGAATTCCGTATTTACGAAAATTAAATCTTCGTGAAATTGTAAGTGTACGAGGCGTTTGGGGAGAAATATCTCAGGAAAATATTGCTCTTAATGATACGGGATTACCAAATGCTATTCCGTTAGTGGCTCCTTCAAATGAACCGTATTACGAATACAGTTTTGGTGTTGGTAATATTTTTAAAGTATTTAGAATAGACTTTAATTTTAGAGGAAATTATAAAGATTTTATCGAGTATCCTGATGCTAGAAAGTTTGGTGTTACAGGAAGTTTCGGGTTTTATTTTTAAAAATTATATTATGGGTAAACTTTATCAATTAAAAAGTTACTTGAAATTTTATTAGTTAATAATAAACATTTTCGTTTTTGAATAAAAAACTTGGGTTTTTACTTAAAATTTAAATTAAAAAAAGACTGTCTAATTTAGACAGTCTTTTGAATTTCTTTTTAAAAAAGTATTATTATTTGTTGCGCAGTTTTCTTATTCCAAAAACAGCTGCAGCAGCTAATAAGATACTTATTCCTCCATCTAATGGAATGGACGTAGTGCCACCTCCATTTTGAGGGTTTCCTTGACCAGCACCTTGGCCTGGGCCTTGCCCATCACCAGGGCCTCCGGCCCCTTGACCAGTTCCTGGAACCGTATTCGCAGAACCTCCTGTGTTTGCTCCTCCTCCTTGACCTTGACCAGCTCCTCCTCCTTGACCTTGACCAAATGCATTAGAATTTGGCATGAGAGTAAAACAAGCAAGTGCCAATATAACACTTAGGCGTTTTAAATTGATTGTTTTCATTTTGTTCAAAAATTAAGTTAATAATACATTTTAACCTAGAAATTTGGAGTAGGGAAAAATAGCAATTTATTGTAGGATAAATCTAAAATAGTGTGAAATAATTATATGTCTCAATATTTTCGATGAAATACTTAATAAAACTTTTAAATGTTTGTGTTTTAAATTATTTTTTATTATTTAGCTTATTTTTGACGAAAATTGGTTTTTTTTGGGTTAACTAACTTAACTTTAACGCTTAAAAGCATGAAATTAAAAAGAAAAACACGAGATTTTTAATTCATTTTAGAGCTACAAACTAAATGCTTTTTTTACTTTGTCAACATAATCTAATTTTTCCCATGTAAATAATTCAACATCTATAGATATAGTTTCACCCATTGGTTGAGAAAATTCTTTGGTAACAACTTTGTTTTCACGCCCCATATGTCCGTAAGCTGCAGTTTCGCTATAAATTGGTGAACGTAATTTTAAACGCTCTTCAATCGCAAAAGGGCGCATATCAAAAATCCCTGATACTTTTTCAGCAATTTCACCATCAGTCATATTAAACGGGCACGTACCATAAGTATCTACAAAAACACCCATCGGTTCAACCACACCAATAGCATAACTCACTTGCACTAAAATTTCATCGGCAACTCCAGCAGCAACTAAATTTTTAGCGATATGGCGTGTTGCATACGCAGCACTTCTATCCACTTTACTCGGGTCTTTTCCCGAAAATGCACCTCCACCATGAGCACCTTTTCCACCATAAGTATCAACTATAATTTTACGTCCTGTAAGTCCAGTGTCACCGTGCGGTCCACCGATTACAAACTTACCAGTTGGATTTATATGATAGGTTATATCGCTATTAAATAATTTTTGAATGCTTTCCGGTAGTTTTGCAACCACACGCGGAATTAAAATATCCACAAGATCTTTTCTGATTTTATCTAGCATCATTTTTTCTTCGCCAAAATCATCATGTTGCGTTGAAATAACAATGGCATCAATACGTTGTGGAATATTATCATCACTGTACTCAATAGTTACTTGGCTTTTAGAATCGGGTCTTAAATAAGTGATGTCTTTATTTTCGCGCCTTAATTCAGCAAGTTCCTTTAAAATTCTATGCGATAAATCTAATGCCAGTGGCATAAAATTTTCCGTTTCATTGGTTGCATAACCAAACATCATCCCTTGGTCACCCGCACCTTGTTGTTCTTTAGTTTCCCTATCAACGCCTCTATTTATATCGTCCGATTGCTCATGTATTGCCGAAAGCACACCGCAAGAATTCCCGTCAAACATATATTCGCCTTTAGTGTAACCAATTTTGTTTATGGTGTCTCTTGCAATTTTTTGTACATCTAAATAAGTGTTGGATTTTACTTCACCAGCAAGTACGACTTGACCGGTGGTTACCAAAGTTTCACAAGCAACTTTCGAATCTTTATCAAACGCTAAAAAATTATCAATTAAAGCATCACTAATTTGATCTGCTACTTTATCGGGGTGTCCTTCTGAAACACTTTCTGAAGTGAATAAATAAGCCATAAGTATATATTTTATTCAAGATTTGACGGATAACGTCGAAGGAAGTTCACACTGCCTTTAGCATTTTTGTTTATACTTAAAATTTACAAGTATAAAGAGGTTGCAATCAGTCAAATCTTTCCTCTATTATTTACAGTCGCAAAAGTAAAAAAATAAAAGAAAAGGATAGTTTATTTTTCTTTTTTTTATAAAAACAATTGGCGATAAAAAAATTAAATAAAAACACAGTTAAACAAATATTAATAAGCTCATAATAAATTTCATTTTTATCATTGTTATTGAGTTTAATTCATAGAAATTTGGAATGTATTTTTTATCGATTATTTTTTCAATTTTGAACATCATAAAATATATCAACTAAGTATTTGAAAAACAGTTGTTTAGTTTAATTTTATTAGTCGTGGATTTAACCTTAAATAACATTGATTATGCGTTATAAAAACCTAATAATTTAATTTCGAAGCTTATTTTGGTCTATTTTGATTAAAAATCTTAAATCAATTAGAATTTTAGTCGAATAGAAGTCAAAATGTAAAATTATCATTAACTATAATGAAGGAACTCAATAAATATAGTAAAAGATTAACACAGGATGAATCTCAGCCAGCATCTCAAGCCATGTTATATGCAGTAGGTTTGACTGATGAAGACATGAAAAAGGCTCAAGTAGGCATTGCAAGCACCGGTTATGATGGAAACCCTTGTAATATGCATTTAAATAATTTGGCCGCTGAGGTTAAAATTGAATGTAAAATTGCGAATTTAGTTGGTTTAGGATTTAATACTATTGGTGTTAGTGATGGAATATCAATGGGAACGTCCGGAATGAATTATTCTTTGGCTTCTAGAGATATTATTGCAGATTCAATTGAAACAGTCATGAATGCCCAAAGTTATGATGCACTTATTTCTGTAGTTGGTTGTGATAAAAATATGCCAGGTGCGGTTATTGCTATGTTACGATTAAATCGACCATCAATAATGATGTATGGTGGCACAATAGCCTCAGGAAAATATAAAGGGAAAAAATTAAATATTGTGTCAGCTTTTGAAGCTTTAGGGCAAAAAGTTGCCGGTGAAATTGGTGAAGACGAGTATAAAGAAATTATAAAAAGAGCTATTCCAGGAGCAGGAGCTTGCGGTGGCATGTATACTGCAAATACTATGGCGTCTGCAATAGAATGTATGGGTTTTTCGTTGCCTTACAATTCGTCTATTCCTGCAGAAAACCCAAATAAATTATCAGAGAGTGAGAGAACAGCAATCGCAATTAAAAACTTGTTAGAATTAGATTTAAAGCCGTTGGATATCATTTCTAAAAAATCTATCGAGAATGCTATTGCGATTGTAAATGCTTTAGGAGGATCTACAAATGCGGTTTTGCATTTCTTAGCGATTGCACATGCAGCCGATATTGAATTTACATTAGAAGATTTTCAACGTGTAAGTGATAGAACACCATTAATAGCAGATTTAAAACCATCGGGAAAATATTTAATGGAAGATGTTCATGGCATTGGTGGAACTCCAGCTGTTATGAAATATCTATTAGATAATGGTTATTTGCATGGCGATTGTATGACGGTAACAGGAAAAACGTTAGCAGAAAATTTGGCAGAGATAGAGCCACTTAAGTTTGAAAATGACCAAGACGTTATTTATCCAAAAGACAACCCTTTAAAAGCTTCAGGAAATCTACAAATTCTTTATGGCAACCTTGCAGAGGAAGGGGCGGTAGCAAAAATCTCTGGAAATGAAGGGCTTTTGTTTGAAGGAAAAGCGGTTGTTTATGACGGAGAGCAAGCTGCAAATACAGGAATTTCTAATGGAGAAGTAGAAAGAGGCGATGTTGTAGTAATTAGATATGTGGGTCCAAAAGGAGGTCCTGGAATGCCGGAAATGTTGAAACCAACCTCTTTAATAATGGGTGCAGGATTAGGAAAATCTGTTGCATTAATAACGGATGGGCGTTTTTCTGGAGGAACACACGGCTTTGTTGTTGGACATATTACCCCAGAAGCTCAAGAAGGAGGAACTATTGGATTATTAAAAACGGGCGATAAAATTAGAATAAGTGCTGAAGATAATTCAATTAATGTTTTGCTTTCTGATGAAGAATTAGCCGAAAGGAAATTAGAATGGATTCAGCCTGAGTTAAAGCACAAAAAAGGAATATTATATAAATATGCAAAAGCTGTAGCATCGGCTTCTAAAGGCTGTGTTACTGATGCTTAAAAATTAGATTTTTTCATTTCTAGTTAGATAGAGATTTAATATTGTGATAATGAAAACACAAACCATAAATAAAAAACAAGTGGCAGAAAAAACACAACGTATAACAGGTAGCGAAGCTATTGTAAAAAGTTTGATGGCTGAAGGTGTTGATATTCTTTATGGATATCCTGGAGGTGCTATTATGCCTGTTTATGATGAATTATACAAATTTCAAGATCAAATTCATCACGTATTAACACGTCATGAACAAGGTGCGGCACATGCCGCTCAAGGTTATGCGCGTATTTCTGGTAAAGTAGGTGTTGCAATTGCTACTTCAGGACCAGGAGCTACAAATTTAATAACAGGAATTGCTGATGCACAAATAGATTCAACACCAATTGTTTGTATTACTGGGCAAGTGCCTTCTCACTTATTAGGGAGTGATGCATTTCAAGAAACAGATATTGTTGGTATTTCTACGCCAGTTACTAAATGGAATTGTCAAGTAACTAAATCTGAAGATATTCCAAAGGCCATTGCTAAAGCATTCTATATTGCTAAAAGCGGAAGACCAGGGCCAGTATTAGTAGATATTACAAAAGATGCTCAGTTTGGTGAGTTAGATTTTAAATATGAAAAATGTAAAGGTATAAGAAGTTATATTCCAATACCGAAAACAGATCCACAGTCTATTATTGCTGCTGCCGAATTGATTAATAATGCTAAAAAACCCATGATTGTTTGGGGGCAAGGAGTTATTTTAGGTCAAGCTGAAGAAGAACTTAAAGCTGTAATAGAAAAAGCTGGAATTCCTGCTGCGTGGACTATTTTAGGAGCTTCAGCATTGCCAACGTCACACCCATTGAATATTGGAATGGTTGGAATGCATGGTAATTATGCGCCTAATAAATTAACTAACGAATGCGATGTGTTAATTGCTATTGGTATGCGTTTTGATGACCGTGTTACTGGTGATTTAAAGACTTATGCAAAACAAGCTAAAATTATTCATTTTGATATTGACCCTGCGGAAATTGATAAAAATGTAAAATCTGATGTGGCTGTATTAGGTAATTCAAAAGAAAGTTTAGCGTTACTTTTTGATGCCTTAAATAAAAATTCTCATGATTCATGGTTGAAAGAGTTTAAAGATTTATATGCGATTGAATTTGAGAAAGTAATCAAAGGAGATATCAATCCGACAAAGGAAGGATTGACTATGGGAGAAGTGTTAAAGCAAATAAACATTGAAAGTAAAGGAAATGCCGCAATTGTTTCTGATGTAGGACAACATCAAATGATTGCTTGTAGATATGCAGATTTCAACGTTTCAAAAAGTAACATTACATCGGGTGGTTTAGGCACCATGGGGTTTGCACTTCCAGCAGCTATTGGAGCAAAAATGGCAGCGCCAGATCGCGAAGTGGTTGCTATAATAGGAGATGGTGGTTACCAAATGAATATTCAAGAGTTAGGTACAATTTTTCAGCAAAAAGCTGCAGTTAAAATTGTAGTATTAAACAATGAATTCTTAGGTATGGTTCGTCAATGGCAGCAGTTGTTTTTCGATAAACGATACGCCTCTACCGAAATGACAAATCCAAATTTTGTAGCTATTGCTGAAGGCTATTATATCAAAGCTAAAAAGGTGACAAAACGCGAGGAATTGGCTGAAGCCGTAAAAGAAATGATGGCCTCTAAAGAATCCTTTTTCTTAGAAGTTTGCGTAGAAAAAGAAGATAATGTATTTCCAATGATTCCTTCAGGAGCATCTGTATCAGATGTGAGATTAAGTTAATATTAAAGACATGAACGAAGACATAAAATCATTCACAATATCAATATACACCGAGAATAACATCGGTTTATTGAATCGTATTTCTGCTATTTTTCAGCGTAGACATATCAATATTGAAAGTTTAACCACGTCTCAATCCGAGATTGATGGTGTAAATCGATTTGTTATTGTTGTGAACATGACTGAAACAAACGCCAATAAAATTGTCAAGCAAATTGAGAAGCAGGTTGAAACTATAAGAGCATATTATCACACTGATGAAGAAACTATTTATCAAGAATCATGTATGTTTAAAATAAAATCGACTTTATTATTTGAAGAACCTCAAATTCAGAATATAATTAAAGAATGTAACGCAAGAATAGTTACCGTTAATAAAGAATTTTTTGTGCTCGAAAAATCTGGGAGACGAAATGAAATTGAATCTTTAAGAAGAGATTTAAACGTTTTTGGTATCATGCAATTTGTACGTTCAGGACGTATAGCGGTAACAAAAGATGAAATGAAAGTAACAGAAATGCTATTAGCATTTAATAACCAATAATAACTAATAATTAAAAATGGGAAATTATTTTAACACACTGTCGTTAAGAGACAAATTAAATCAATTATCGAAGTGTAGGTTTATGGATTCTTCAGAGTTTGAAGATGGTGTAAATGTATTAAAAGGAAAAAAAATAGTCATAGTAGGGTGTGGTGCACAAGGGCTTAATCAAGGTTTAAATATGAGAGATTCTGGTTTAGATATTTCTTATGCTTTAAGACCACAAGCTATTGCTGAAAAACGCGCGTCTTTTGTAAATGCAACAGAAAACGGTTTTAAAGTAGGAACCTATGAAGAATTAATACCAACTGCAGATTTAGTACTAAACTTAACGCCAGATAAGCAGCATACAAATGTTGTAAAGGCGGTAATGCCTTTAATGAAAAAAGGTGCAACATTGTCTTATTCTCATGGTTTTAATATTGTAGAAGAAGGCACACAAATACGTAAGGATTTAACCGTTATTATGGTAGCACCAAAATGTCCAGGAACGGAAGTGAGAGAAGAATATAAAAGAGGATTTGGTGTCCCAACGTTAATTGCTGTCCATGAAGAAAACGACCCAGAAGGGAAAGGATGGGCCCAAGCAAAAGCCTATGCTGCTGCGACTGGTGGTGATAAAGCTGGTGTTTTAGCTTCTTCTTTTGTTGCTGAGGTTAAATCGGATTTAATGGGTGAGCAAACTATATTGTGTGGTTTGTTACAAACAGGATCTATTCTTTGTTTCGATAAAATGATTGAAAAAGGAATTGATGCAGGTTACGCTTCTAAATTAATTCAATATGGTTGGGAAACTGTAACAGAAGGATTAAAATATGGTGGAATTACCAATATGATGGATCGTCTTTCTAATCCGGCTAAAATTAAAGCTTTTGAGCTTTCGGAAGAATTAAAAGACATTATGCGACCGCTATTCCAGAAACATATGGATGATATTATGGAAGGGAGATTCTCAAGTGGTATGATGGCAGACTGGGCTAATAATGATAAAGATTTATTAGGATGGCGAGCTGCAACTGCAGAAACTGCTTTTGAAAAAACACCTGCGGGAAATGTTGAAATTTCAGAACAAGAATTTTATGATAATGGGGTGCTTATGGTTGCTATGGTAAGAGCGGGTGTTGAACTAGCTTTTGAAGCTATGACCGACTCTGGAATTATAAATGCCTCTGCGTATTACGAATCACTACATGAAACGCCTCTTATTGCAAATACTATTGCACGTAAGAAATTATACGAAATGAACAGTGTTATTTCTGATACGGCTGAATATGGGTGTTATTTGTTCGATCATGCTTGTAAGCCATTATTAGCAGATTTCATGAAGAATATTGATACGGATGTTATTGGAAAACCTTATGCTAAAGACAATGGTAAAGGTGTTGACAATGCAAAACTAATAGAAGTGAATAAAGTTTTAAGAGATCATCCTGTTGAAAAGATTGGGTCATTTTTAAGAGCTTCTATGACGGCTATGAAGCCAATAGTATAAGAAGTTTTTTATCAAAATTTTAAAAAATTGCCAATACCTTAAAAAAGTATTGGCTATTTTTTTCTTGATTTATTAATCGAAAACGTTTGAGTTTTGGTTAATTTCTAAACAAATTACCTGTGAGCTAAAAAAATGGTATTTTCTGTTTTCTCCAAGTTTTAAATAATTAATTTAATCAAATAATAAGTATCTTAGCTAGAGCTAAAATATAACGTATAAACTTATGATTTCTACAAAAACAGAGATTCCTAATCAGTATAAAATCACATCACTTCTTCACCAAAAAAGTTATTTAGTTTCAGGAGAATTAAAGGCCTGGAAAGGAGATACTAGTGAAGTGTATTCTACAATATCATCAACGGATAACTACAAGCCAACTTTACTTGGAACTGTTCCTGATTTAGGAGAAAATGAAGCCAACGAAGCTTTAACATCAGCATTAAATGCCTATGACAAAGGGCAAGGATTATGGCCTACAATGAAAGTAGAAGCACGTATAAAATGCATGGAAAAGTTTGTGAAACAAATGAAAACCAAGCGTGAGGAAGTTGTAAAGCTTTTGATGTGGGAAATTGGTAAAAACCTTCCTGATTCTGAAAAGGAATTTGACAGAACTGTCGACTATATTTATGATACTATTGAAGCTTACAAGCAAATTGATAGAGATTCAGCAAAGTTTGAAAAAAATGATGGCGTTTATGCTCACATTCGTCGAGGACCGCTTGGAGTTGTTTTATGTTTAGGGCCGTATAACTACCCATTAAACGAAACATTTACACTGCTTATACCTGCTCTAATTATGGGGAATACAGTTATTTTTAAACCCGCAAAATTAGGTGTACTTTTAATATCTCCACTTTTAGAAGCTTTTCAAAGTAGTTTTCCAAAAGGAGTTGTAAATGTAATATATGGGAGAGGACGTGTATTAGCAACACCAATTATGCAATCCGGAAAAATTGATGTTTTAGCATTAATTGGCAATAGTAAATCTGCTAATGCCTTACAATCTCAACATCCAAAAGGAAATAGATTGCGCATGGTTTTAGGTTTAGAAGCTAAAAATCCTGCCATTGTTTTGCCTGATGCAGATTTAGATTTAACAGTAAATGAGTGTATTGCTGGTACGTTGTCATTTAATGGCCAACGTTGTACAGCTTTAAAAGTGTTATATGTTCACGAATCTATTGTAGATGAATTTAATAAACGTTTTTCAGCCAAAGTAGATGCTCTTAAATTTGCAAACCCGTGGGAAGATGGTGCTAAATTAACACCGTTACCTGAAGAAGATAAACCGGCATATATTCAAGAATTAATTGATGATGCTAAAGTAAAAGGGGCTAGAATTTTAAATAAAAAAGGTGGTGAAACTACCGAGAATTTTATTTTTCCGGCTGTTTTATACCCAGTAAATAAGTCAATGAGGGTTTATAAGGAAGAACAATTTGGTCCTGTAATTCCTGTGATATCTTTTTCAGATATTGAAGAACCACTTGACGATATGGCAGAATCTAATTATGGACAACAAGTTAGTCTGTTTGGAAAAAATGTAAATACTTTGGCACCATTGATTGATACTTTAGTAAATTTGGTTTGTAGAGTAAACTTGAATAGTTCTTGCCAACGTGGACCAGATGTTTATCCGTTTACAGGAAGAAAAGATTCTGCATTTGGGACTTTAAGTGTACATGATGCGTTACGATCATTTTCTATTAGAACATTTGTAGCTTCAAAGGATAATGAGTATAATAAAGATATTTTAAATGAATTACTAGATAAAAAAATATCTAATTTTATAAGTACAGATTATATATTATAAAAATTAAAAACTTCAAATATGAAAATTATTAAAATTCAATTACTGGCTGTTTTACTAGCTTCATTAATGTTTAATTGTGGAGGTAAAGAAGAAAAAAAGAAAGAGGGATTCACATATGAAAAATCCGGTACTACTGATAAAAAAGAAGTAAAAGATGATGATAATG